>DLVK01000389.1:0-3503 GCA_003444235.1 Rhodospirillaceae bacterium | reverse complement strand
CAGTATTTGTCCTGACAGTAATCTCGAGCACACACCTGAGTGCCAAACCCGATGTGAAGGTCAAATCCATAGCGCTCGGTGGCGGCGTCCACATGCTGGTTGGTCAGGGCGGCAATATCGGGGTTTTTGCCGGGCCAGACGGCATCTTTATGATCGATAGCCAATTCAAGGCCCTGGGCGAAAAACTTTCGCAAGCCATCCGGAACATTTCCGACAAACCGATAAAATTCGTTTTGAATACCCACTGGCATTTCGATCACGTGGACGGAAACGAGATTTTCGCCAAAAAAGGCGCAGTCATTATTGCTCATGAACACGTGCGTAAATTGATGACAAAAAATCAGGTCTTAAAAGCGTTCAATAAAAAGGTGCCTGCAGCACCGAAAAGCGCTTTACCAGCAATTACTTTTACATCTGACTTAACGTTTCATATGAATGATGAAACGATCAAAATTTTCCATGTTTCGAACGCTCACACCGGAGGCGATTCAGTCATTCATTTCGTCAAGGCAGATGTCATTCATATGGGAGATACGTATTTCAGCGGAATCTATCCGTTTATCGACTTCCAACATGGCGGTGGGCTCGACGGCATGATCACGGCGGTAAATAGGGTGTTGGCCATTTCAGGCCCGAACACAAAAATCATTCCCGGCCATGGCCCCCTCTCCAACCGGGCGAATTTAAAACGTTACCGACACATGCTCGTTACGGTCAGGAATCGAATGGCCGCTGCGATCAAGGCCGGAAAATCGCTCCCACAACTGTCGAAAAAGAGCCCCATAGCCGAGTTCGACAAGGAATGGGGAGATGGATTTCTCAAACCGGCGAAATTTCTAGAGCTGATTTACAAGGGTATGAAACAAGCGGCGAACTGAAAACTTCGCGCTTGTCGTTCGGTTTCGACAATTAGAGTTCAATCACCAGCCCATCATAAGCCGGCTCGACATTGTCTGGCGTGTCCTTCATGACCGTCGCGTAATCCATCTGCCGACCCATATGACATAAATAGGCCTGTTCCGGGTTGACGCGCTCTACCCATTCAAGGGTTTGTTCGAGCCAGGAATGGGTCTGATGGGGCTCATAGCGGAAACAATCGACAATCCAGGTTTTGACACCCTCCAAGGCAGCGAAGGCCTTTTCGTCGAGCTGCACCACATCGGTCGAATAAGCAAAATCGCCAAACCGTAAGCCAAGCGTGGTCGAATAGCCGTGAGATTGCTCGAACGTACTTATCTCGAGGTCTCCGATGCTGACCCGCTCCGCGATGTCGTTTCGAACCAGCATCGGTTTATAATAGAAACGCTTGATCTCTTTCTTCATGGGCTCGAACGCATAGGAAAATTTGTGTTCGATGAGATCGAGATCGGCCGGTCGCCCAAAGACAGGAATATCCTCGCCCATAGCCATATTGATCCAACGAAGATCATCCACCCCATGACAATGATCCGCATGCGCGTGGGTGAACAAAACTGCACTCAACCGGTCCAAGCCGACTTCCAATAATTGCTCGCGGCAATCAGGGGAGCAGTCGATCAACAAATTCGTTTGTTCCGTCTGAATTAAAAGCGAGGACCGCCGGCGGCGATTTTTCGGATTGTCGGGATCGCAATCCCCCCAACCACCATTGATTTGCGGCACTCCGGCAGAGCTACCGCAGCCGAGAACGGTAATTTTCATGCGGCGACTGGCGGCCGCGCGCGATTGAAAAGACGGAAGAAATTTTCCGTCGTTGCTTCGGCCAGCGTCTCCTGGTCAACGTTATGGAGCTCGGCCACCACAGATGCCGTATGGCGCACATGCAGGGGTTCGTTGCGTTTGCCGCGGTGAGGCTCGGGCGATAGATAGGGCGCATCTGTCTCGACCAAAAGCTTATCCAGCGGCACCTCCGCAGCGATATCACGCAACTCGTGTGACCGTTTAAACGTGACGATACCGGAGAACGAAATATAGAGACCGAGATCGAGAGCCGCTTTCGCAAGTTCCGGACCGCTGGAAAAACAATGCATAACGCCGCGAAACTTCCCCTTCTCCGATTCCTCGCACAATATCTCCGTCATCTCTTCGTCCGCGTCTCGCGCATGGACTACGAGCGGTAAACCGGTCTCGCGAGCTGCCGCTATATGCGCACGAAAACTCCTGCGCTGATCGTCACGCGGCGAATGTTCATAGTAGTAATCAAGCCCGCTCTCACCGATCCCGACCACGTTTTCCAAGGAACTAAGCTCTATTAGTCGCTCCGCATCATCCTGGCCTTCTTCGCCGGCATCGTGGGGATGGACACCGATCGTGCACCAGACATTCTCGTATCGGGATGCGATGTCCAGCACCGTGTCGGCTTCGCTGAGCTTCGTACAAATAGTCACGATGGTGCCGACATCCCCCGCATGGGCCCGCGCGACTACATCATCGATATCCCCGTCGCGGAGGTGATAGTCCAAATGGCAATGACTATCGACCAGCATTAGGAAGTTTCTTCCTCTACAAAGCGCGGGAATACCGGCTTCGGCTTCGGCAACGCGGTTCCGCTCGCAAGCGTCTCATCAAAATGTCTGAACTCACGCTTGTCCGCCTCTATCGCAAGCAAATCGAGAATTGCTGCCGCCGCATCGGGCATGAAGGGCTGGACGATCAGACCCAAGCGGCGGATCGTCTCGGCAAGGACGTAGAGCACCGTCGCCATCCGGTCGGGATCTTCCTTGCGCAATGCCCAAGGTGCCATCGCATCCACGTAGCGGTTAGCCTCGCCAACCACCTGCCAAATGTCGGTCAAAGCATTATGAAATGCCTGGCGATCGAGCCTGTCGCGCACCGCGGGCAGCATGGCAGTGGCTTTTTCCAGTAATGCATTGTCAGCTTCTTCAAAGGCGCCATGCTCCGGCACCTGCTTGTCGCAATTTTTAGCAATCATCGAGAGTACACGTTGGCAAAGATTGCCAAGGTCATTCGCAAGGTCCCCATTCAACCTTCCAACCATCGCCTGATGGGAAAAATCGCCGTCATTGCCGAACGGTACCTCGCGCAGCATGAAGAATCGCACCGGATCGAGGCCGTATTTTTCGACCAGTTCGAAGGGGTCGATGACGTTCCCGAGCGACTTCGAAATTTTCTGCCCTTCGTTGGTCCACCAGCCATGGGCAAAAACTCTCTTTGGCGGCTCGAGACCCGCTGCCAACAAAAATGCCGGCCAATAGACCGCATGAAAACGGAGAATATCCTTGCCCACCATATGCAACGTCGCCGGCCAATAGGTTTGATATGTCTCGCAATCGGAATCTGGAAAGCCCGCTGCGGTGATGTAGTTGGTAAGCGCGTCAAGCCACACATACATGATGTGGTCGTCGTCCCCGGGAACGGGAATGCCCCAGTTAAAGGTGGTGCGGGAAATCGAAAGGTCTTTAAGGCCGCCCTTGACGAAACTCACCACTTCGTTGCGGCGGCTCGGCGGTAGAATAAAATCCGGATTGGCCTCGTAGAACGCAAGTAGCGGTTCCTGCCAAGCC
>DLVK01000363.1:0-4628 GCA_003444235.1 Rhodospirillaceae bacterium | reverse complement strand
TCCCAACCCTTCATGGTGCCGATCGCAATACAAGCTTCCGTGCCGCCGGTAACCGCCCGGTCGACCAAACCGCTACGCACCATATGAAAGGCCTGTCCGATAGCATGATTGGCCGACGAACACGCGCTGGCTATTGCATAGGCCGGTCCGGTGATGCCGTTTTCCATCGTGATATGGCTGCACGCGGCATTCAGCATCAGTCGCGGGATGGTGAAAGGATGGATGCCTTTCCGTCCTTCCTTGTAGATGTGATAGTAGGCTTGATCGAGAGTTTCCTGGCCACCGACACCGCAGCCGATGATTGTCGCCGTATTATCACCGTCCTCGCCCTCGAAAGTGAGACCGGCATCGGCGATTGCCTCGCGCGCTGCCATCAATCCCAATTGCGAAAACCGGTCCAACAAACCCAATTGTTTCTTGGAAAAATGTTCTTTCGCTTCGAAATTTTTAATTTCGACGCCAATGTCTATCTGCAATTCGTCGGTCGGTATCGTTTCGAGCGGTCCGATTACACATCGTCCGTTGCTGACCGTATCCCAAAACTCCGGGACCGATTTGCCGGCGCCTGAAAATACGCCTAATCCGGTAATGACCACTCTGTTCATACCAATGAATCCTAACTTTTGACGTCACCTTAGGACCGGCGGCGCCACACCGTCACATTATACGCAATGGGCGGAATTGTCGTTTGCGATACATAATGCGGGATTAAACCGCATCAACTTTGTTCTTCGATGACCTTTTGGACCGCATCAACCACCTGACCTACGGTCTCGAACTCCATCTCTTGGTCGTTCGCATTGTACGGAATTTGAATATCGAATTTCTCTTCGATCGCGAAAATGATCTCGACTATATCGAGTGATTCAATTTCTAAATCGTCAAGCCGGGCATCGCGGACTAATTTGTCCCGTTCCACATCGGCCTTTTCCGCGACAATGTCGTAAATATCTTCTTCTACACTCGCCATGATTAACTCTCGATTATTGGCGTATAGGCTGCCCCGTCGGTGCTATTCGGAGCGCGCTTTGGTTAGCCTTTTTCGGTGTCGGTTTCAAGCGCCTTGAGCCGCGCCTTAAGCTTACGAATATCTTTGTAAACGCTGCTAAGGCGTCGCACGTTCAAATATTGCTCGGCCATTTGGTCCTTGGGGATCGCCGGGTAACCGATTACCACTGTTTTGCCGGGGATATCCGTACCGACGCCCGAGCCGCCTCCAACCACCACGTCGCTCCCTATGGTAACGTGATCTTTCACGCCAACTTGGCCCGCGAGCACTACGCGGTCGCCAATTACCGCTGAACCAGCAATTCCAACCTGCCCACAAATCATGCAGTGCGTTCCAATAATGACGTTGTGGCCGATCTGGACCAAATTAGAGATCTTGGTATGCCCGCCGATACGCGTATCGCTTACGGTTCCCCGATCGATAGTAGATCCGGCACCGATCTCTACATGACCGCCGATACGGACCGAGCCCAACGAATTGATTCTCGAGATCGCGAGGTTCTGCGCTTCAACTTTTGTAGCGGAGACATGGCCTTTGGTTTCCTCGACGCTGCCCGCCTCCGGCGTTACGAAACTGAACCCATCCGAACCGATACTGGCGTTGTGATGCAATATGAAGCGATCCCCGATCCTCACTCGCTCGCCGATGCGTACGCCGGGATGAATTGATCCTCCATTGCCGAGAACCGCACCCGCACCGATCGTTACGTTGGCACTTATATGGCAGTCTTCGCCGATAACCGCATCGGGGCCGATACAAACAAATGGGCCTATAGACACCCCGTCGCCAAGCGTGGCCGAAGGATCGACTATAGCGTTCGGATGGATCCCGTTTTCGCGATAGAGGGGCTTCTCGAACAAACCAGTCAACGTCCCCATAGCGACCCGTGCACGGCCGACTATAATCGTGGCGTCTACCGCTCCATCGGGAACCTCGATTTCTGCAGTAATTACCGCCGCACGGGCTTTCGAATTGGCTAGCAATTCGGCGAGCTCCGGGTCCATCGCCAGCACCAAAAATTCTGCAGACTCCGCTTCTGCAGGATGTGCGATCCCGACGATTTCAATGTCACCGTCGCCGTCGAGTTCGCCACCCAACGCCTCGGCGATTTCCGAAAGTTTCATTTCCTTGTCCAAACAATGAACATCCGCTGTTAATAACATGCCAGTCCTTCAAAGCCAGGGACATTTCATTTCACGTAGGCACCGCTTCCCGGTCCCACTGCAGCACGCCCCCTTGACCGATGGCGCTACTTCGCGATCATAGCGCCAAGCAAAATCGGGAGGATTCGGCCATGGAAGGCTTTACAGAAAAGATCAGTGAAATCGTTGTCGGCGTTACTTCGAAAGACCTGACACCGCAGGCGATCGAAAAGGCGCGGCAGCTTTTTCTCGATGGCATAGCGGTTGCCGTTGCCGGCTCGATTAAAGAAGAGCCCCCATCGATTCTGGCCGCCCACCTCAAGGCAAAGGGAGCGAAAGAAGAATGCTCGGTCATCGGCTTTGGCTTTAAAACCCATCCGGTGGATGCGGCCTATATCAACGGCTCCTCGATGCACGTGCTCGATTACGAGCCCATGTGGTCTCCCGCCAATCATGCGGTCTCGACCAATCTGCCGGCCATTCTTTCGCTCGCCGAAGTGCTCGATTTCAATGGCCTGGAAGCGGCGACCGCTTTGGTAAAGGGCACGGAAACGCAGGGCTGGCTCCGGCAGTGTTCCGGTCATTTCGACGCCAAGTCGATCAAGAACCACCCGCCCGGTCAGGTCGGTCCGATTTCCTCCTGCGTCGCCGCGGGCCACGTGCTCGGGTTCGACGCCGAAACACAACGTCATGCCTTCGGCATCGCCGCCTCTCGGTGTGGAGCGTTGAACGCCAATGCCGGCACCATGGTCAAAATGACCCATTGCGGCGTTGCCGTCTCCCTCGGCTTGGATGCGGCCATGCTCGCCTCCAATGGATTTACGGCAAATCCGAATATCTTCGAAGTCGATAAGGGTTACATGCAACTCTACATGCCCGAATTCGATTATGAGGGCATGCTCAAGTTCGGCCCGCCCTTCCGACTGGTCGACCCTGGCTATTCGATCAAAATGTTCCCGAGCCAGTTCGGCACCCATTTCGTCATTACCGCGGCGCTGGAAGCGCGCAAGCAAATTGACGATGTTTCCAAGATCAAGGAAATCAATTTGACCACGCCGGTTATGCATTACGTAAACCGTCCGCAACCTCACCAAGGATTGGCGGGCAAATTCAGCTTCCAATACACTTGTTGCGCGGCACTACTCGATGGCGAGGTTGTCATCGACACGTTCGAGGACGAGCGCCGCTTTGCCCCGGACATGGAAGCGATGCTGGAAAAAGTGAACCTCACTCAAGACGAAAACCGACCGGCCCGCTTTGAAGAAGAGGTTGTCGACCTCGAAGTGGTGATGGAAGACGGCACCAAAGTGGTGACCCGTTGCGACGGTCCGCGCGGGAGCTGGAATGGCGAACCGCTAGAGCCCGGCGCCCATGAAGCAAAAGTTCGGATGTGCCTCGATTGCCGTCTCAACAATGCTGACGCGGAGCGCATCATCGAGCTCAGCAATAATCTCGAGCAGCTCGAGAATAAGGATTTACGCGAAGTTCTCGCTATCGCGGCTAAGCCGAAAAGCTAGGCCCCGTGGAAGGCCTGACCAAAAAGCTCGCCGACAAAATCACTTCGGTCACATCGGCGGATATAACTGAACCCGCGATCGAAAAAGCACGTCAACTATTTCTCGACGGCATCGCGGTTTCAGTTGCAGGATCCATCCAGGAAGAGCCGCCGTCGATTTTGGCGGCGTATATCAAAGATCAAGAGGCCAAGCCCGTTTCATCCGTAATCGGCTTCGGCTTCAAAACCTCGCCAGTGAATGCGGCTTACGTAAACGGTTCGTCGATGCATGTGCTCGATTTCGAACCCATGTGGTCGCCGGCCAATCACGCGTTGTCCACCAATTTGCCGGCAGTGTTGGCACTCGCTGAATGTACCGATGTGGACGGCAAGGAAGCGCTGACCGCACTAATCAAAGGTATCGAACTGCAAGGTTGGATACGTGAGGCGTCGCGGCTCTATGACCCCGGCCAACTGATGATGCATCCACCGGGTCTGACCGGACCTCTCTCGTCGGCTGTCGCGGCCGCGCACATCCTGGGGCTCGATGCCGCGCCATTGCGCCATGCATTGGGGCTGGCTGTCTCAAGGACCGGTTCGTCGCTGGCCAATGTGGGCACCATGGCAAAGATGACCCATTGCGGGCTAGGCACGTCGCTGGGGCTCGATGCGGCGCTGATGGCCGAACGCGGTTTCACCTGCAATCCGGATGCGCTGGAAGCGCCAAAGGGTTACGTCAAGATGTATTTCGCCGACGAATTCCACGCCGACGAATTGCTTCTATTCGGACCGCCCTTCCGTCTCGTGGAGCCGAGCTATGCGCTTAAAATGTTTCCCAGCCAATATGCGACTCATTTTGCCATCACCGCCGGTCTCACATTGCACGAACAGATCGACGACCCGGCGAAGATCAAGGAAATCAATTTCACGACACCCGATATGGCGTATATCGACCGGCCGAAGCCGGAATCCGGACTTTCGG
>DLVK01000318.1:0-2685 GCA_003444235.1 Rhodospirillaceae bacterium | reverse complement strand
TCACGGCGTTCCTGGCTTGGTTAATCTGCTCGGAATAGAATCGCCTGGTCTGACCGCATCGCTTGCAATCGCCGAGCGTGTCCGGGAGGAACTGAATACGAATTAGATATCCAGTGGTGGGCCCACGTTGACCGGCATGTAGCCGATTCGCGGATCCATAACCTTCCGGGTTTTCTGGTCGAATGGAGAAAATCCCCGCCGCTGATAGTTCTGCAATGCAGACGGGTGGTCGAGTGTGCAGGTGTGTAACCAAAATCGCGACGGATGATAGCTCCACGCGATGTCAATAATCGCCTCGAGGAAATAACGCCCGAGCCCCTGGCCGATGAAATCCGGCACCAATCCAAAATAGGAAAGTTCGATGTCACGCGGATCACGTCGATTGAGTTCAGCGTAACCTGCGGGCACGCCTCCCACGAAGAGGCAATAGATTTCCACCTTATCGTTATGAATGATCGGCAGGAGCTTTTCATCCTCCATGATGCGCCGTTCATACCAGAGCCACGGCTCTCCAACAGAGTTGTATAAGTAGCGATAGAACCCAATCGTAGGTTCCATGATACGCGTCAGCATAATCGGATGCTTTAGCACGGGGGGATGTGCCGGGGGGCGCGTCGGGGCCTCGTGCATCTCTAAATACGTAAACGTTACTTCAAGCCGGTCGTCCTTGAAAATCACGCTAGCCAGCCTCTCGTCCGTCGATCCAACGCGACATCGCAATTCGGTCTTCGACGGTGTACCAAACCCTTTCCTAGAACTCGCGGACTACTGCATTCTCCCGGTGGATCATCTATTTCACTTTTGGGCACGCCAATATCGAGTAGCCAGTTTTCCCCATGCGCCATCAACTTGTTACCGAGGCCGTCGTTCTGATGTTGTGGCACCATGGCCAAATAATATTCCCAGCCGCGGTGACCGTCGTTCCCGCACAGCACGCTGCCAAAAATCTCATCATTGGGGATACCCGCAAATATTTCAGCTTGCGGCGTCCTGCGGGCGAGCGCGATATCGCCGCGGGGCGAATTCCATGGTCGTGTAAGGCGGCAAGCCTCCCAACGATCGACCACGCGATTCTCGTCGCCGTCACATATGGGGCGGATTAGCATTAGGTCTCGATTGGTAGGTCTTGGCGACCACCCCATTCGGTCCAGGATCCGTCATAGATGGCGACGTCGTCGCGGCCCTCAAGATATAGACCAAGCGCAAGGATGCAGGCTGTTATTCCGCTTCCGCAGCTTGTTGTAATCGGCTTCGCGAGATCGACGCCTCCGGCTTTAAATGCATGACGCAATGCCGGACTGTCCACCATAACGCCATCCTTGACGATATTAGCATAGGGCACGTTCAAGGATCCCGGGATATGACCCGACCGAAGTCCCTCACGGGCTTCCGGTTCGGTGCCGTTGTATCTGCCAGCTCCACGCGCGTCGATCACTTGCTCGCCACCGCTCGAGATATTGGCGTTTACCTGTTCGACCAATTTTAATAATTCGGGACGCGCGTTAGCGTTAAACTCGGCCGGGGGCGGGACGACCGTATCCCTTGCAACCGGATGCCCCTCGGCTCTCCATTTCGGCAGCCCGCCGTCTAGAACCCCTACATTGTCGTGTCCGAACGCACGGAACATCCACCAGGCCCGTGGAGCCGAATAAATGCCATGTTGATCATAAACCACGACCTTTGTGTCATTGGATATGCCAAGCTTGCCGACACAATCCACGAAAATTTCGGTCGTCGGCATCATATGCGGTAGGCTCGCATTAGGGTCTGCGATGACGTCGATATCAAAAAACGGCGCGCCGGGGATATGGGCGTCGCGATAGTTGGCACGGGTGTCTTCTTTCACACCAACGCGTGGCAGGGAAGCGTCAACGACAACTACTTTTGGATCATCCAAATTGGCGGCGAGCCATTCGGTCTCTACCAATGCCTCCGGTTTCGTATAACTCATGGCCGTTCTCTCTTGTCTATTCGGTGAACGCAATACTGACGCGACGATTCCGCTTGCCCTTGCTTTCAATCTTGGTGACCCGGATGTGTCCGATCTCACCGGTACGCGAAACATGCGTGCCGCCGCAGGGTTGCAAATCGATGTCGCCGATTTTCATCAACCGGACGCGACCTAATCCGCGCGGCGGCGCCACGGACATCGTTGGGATAATTTCAGGCTGCGCATCGAGTTCGTCATCCGTGATGTAGTCGATGTTGGTTGGGTGATCCGCATCGATCAAGGCGTTTACGGCGTACGCGATTGCTTCCTTGTCGAGTTTCTCATCGCCCATGTCGAAATCCATGCGGCTCTTATCGGAACCAATCTGGTTGCCGGTCACGCCGGCCGGCACGACCGAGCACATCAAGTGGAGGGCCGTGTGCATCTGCATGTGCTTATATCGCCGTTCCCAATCAATTACTGCGGTTACCTTTGCGCCAGGTAAAGGGGCGGTTTGGCCTTCGGCTGGGACGTGGACGACATTTTCGTTGCCTTTACCTTTCACTGTTGTTGCGATGACGAGTTCACTTCCGTCTGGTAGGCGTAAGATGCCGGTATCGCCAGGTTGACCACCGCCCGTTGGATAGAAGATCGTACGGTCCAGAATGATGCCCCCCAGTTCGTTTACGGTCACGACTTCTGCGTCGCATTCCTTCAGATAGGAATCACTCCGGAATACTTCTTCTGACTGCATC
>DLVK01000088.1:0-2838 GCA_003444235.1 Rhodospirillaceae bacterium | reverse complement strand
TGGCGAAAGCCGTTAATGGCGTTGACCTGATCGGCCAAAACGGCGAAAAGGCTTCCGAAATGAAAGCGATAGCGAGCGAAAGACAGCATGGCTAACGGGGTTACCATTACCTTGCCCGACGGCACCGAAAAGTCGTTTGACGGCCCGGTAACCGGCGCAGAGGTGGCGGCATCTATCGGTCCGGGTCTGGCGAAGGCCGCGGAAGCTATCGTCGTCGACGGCGCTCAATGGGATTTGAGCCGGCCAATCGAAAACGACGCCGAAATAGCCATTATCACCCGCGATGCGGACGACGCGCTTGAAATCCTGCGCCATGATTGCGCACATGTTTTGGCCGAGGCGGTCCAAGGTTTGTGGCCTGACGTGCAGGTCACCATCGGTCCGCCCATCGAGGATGGCTTTTATTACGATTTCGCGCGGGAAACGCCGTTTACGCCGGAAGATCTGGAAAAGATCGAAAAACGCATGGGTGAGATCATCGATCGTGACGAACCCTTTACGCGCGAAGTGTGGGATCGCGACGAGGCCATCGCTCTGTTTAAGGAAATGGGCGAGGACTACAAAGTCGAACTTATCGAAGATCTGCCCGCGGATGAGGAAATAACGATTTACCGTCAGGGGGAATGGCTCGATCTCTGCCGTGGCCCGCATGGGCCCACCACTGGCACGATCGGCAAGGCGTTCAAGCTCACCAAGCTCGCCGGTGCCTATTGGCGGGGCGATTCCAAAAATGCGCAGTTGCAGCGGATCTACGGTACCTGTTGGCGAAACAATAAAGAGCTCAAAGCCTATCTTCGCATGATTGAGGAGGCGGAGAAGCGCGACCATCGCCGTTTGGGCCGCGAGATGAATTTGTTTCATCAACAGGAGGAGGCCACCGGATCGGTTTTTTGGCATCCGAACGGATGGACATTCTACCGCGAAATCGAATCTTACATGCGCCGGCGCCTGGAGACGGAAGACTATATCGAAGTGAAAACACCGCAGCTGATTGATCGCAGTTTGTGGGAAGCGTCCGGCCATTGGGAGAAATTCCAGGAAAACATGTTTATCGCCGAGTCCGAAGAGCGGATGCTCGCGGTCAAGCCGATGAACTGCCCTGGTCATGTGCAAATCTTCAAGCGCGGTGTCACCAGTTACCGCGATCTGCCGATCCGGATGGCTGAGTTCGGTTCCTGTCATCGCAACGAACCGTCCGGTGCCTTGCACGGCCTCATGCGCGTGCGCGCTTTTACCCAGGACGATGCGCATATTTTCTGTACGGAAGATCAGATCGTCGATGAAACTAAAACCTTCTGCGAATTACTAAAATCGATCTACAAGGATTTCGGCTTCGATCAAGTGATGGTGAAATTCGCCGACCGCCCCGAAGTGCGCGCCGGCGAGGATGCGGTTTGGGACAAGGCAGAAGCTTCGTTGAAACAGGCAACCGAGGCCGCCGGGCTCGAATTCACGCTCAACCCGGGCGAGGGCGCTTTTTATGGGCCGAAGCTGGAATTCGTGCTGCAGGATGCGATCGGGCGAGATTGGCAATGCGGAACGCTGCAGGTGGATTTCGTCATGCCGAGCCGGCTTGATGCCAATTACGTCGGCGAAGACGGCGAGAAGCACCGTCCTGTCATGCTGCATCGGGCTATTTTGGGCTCGTTCGAACGATTTATCGCCATTCTGATCGAAAACTATGCCGGCCGTTTCCCACTCTGGCTGGCACCGTCCCAGGTCGTTGTCGCGACGATCACCAACGATGCGGACGCCTATGCGGAGCGGGTCCTCGCGGCTTGCGAGACGGCGGGACTGCGGGCCGAGGCCGATCTGCGAAATGAAAAGATCAACTATAAAGTCCGCGAACACTCCCATGCCAAGGTTCCGGTATTATTTGTTGTCGGCAAAAGAGAGGCTGAAGAAGGCACGGTGGCGATCAGGCGACTCGGCGGAAAACAGCAAGAAATGCTTGCGCTCGACGACGCGATACATAGACTTAAAGAAGAAGCGGCACCGCCCGATGCGGAATTGTCATCGGGTGCGTGATCGATTGAGCGATCGGGTGGTTGATCGAGATCGAAATCGCGGTTGCCGATTCTCGAATTTATAAATTCAACAACCAAGGAGGATGGTTCTATAGCAAGACGACCCATGATGAGCCCGCCGGTCAAAGAAGGACCAAGGGCCAACGAAGATATCGAAGCCCCAGAGGTTCGATTGATTGACGAAGAGGGAGGTCAGGTAGGCGTTGTAGGTATAAGCGATGCGTTATCGCGAGCTGACGCGGCGGGATTGGATCTCGTCGAGGTAGCACCCAATGTTTCGCCGCCGGTTTGCAAGATTCTCGATTTGGGCAAATTCAAATACGAAGCGCAGAAGAAAAAAAGCGAAGCCCGGAAAAAGCAAAAGACGATTGACGTCAAGGAAATCAAATTCCGTCCCAATATTGAACAACATGACTACGACGTGAAAATGCGCGCCATGCGGCGGTTTCTCGATGAAGGCGACAAGGTCAAGGTGACCTTGCGGTTCCGTGGCCGCGAGATGGTGCATCAGCATTTGGGCATGAAGGTGCTTGAACGCGTACGTAACGAAATGGACGAAGACGCGAAGGTCGAGCAGATGCCGCAACTCGAAGGGCGGCAGATGACGATGATCCTCGTGCCCCGTTGATCGTATCTGGAAGGGTGGCACCGCGCCCTTGACAGGTCCGCCCTTCGCCCTGATATCCGCAGCATGCGATTTTTGCCGAAGCATCCGGGCTCCTTGGCGTCGGGCGCCCGTGGGGTCGACCGCCTATTAGGCCCGATGATCTGCGTTGCTGGCGCAATGCTGGTCGCGGCCTGGTTTCTGCCG
>DLVK01000265.1:0-3236 GCA_003444235.1 Rhodospirillaceae bacterium | reverse complement strand
TGAAACGCTAAGGGTCGCGTGCCTGCAAACCTGTTCGACCACATCTGTTGCGGAAAATATTGAAGTATCGAGCGAGATGGTGCGCGAAGCGGCGGCGGATGATGCGAAACTGGTTACGCTTCCCGAGGTCGTAAATCTTTGTCAGCGTCGAGGAAAACTGGCCAAAGAAGCGGCGAGTTTTGAGCCGGACGACCCCGCCCTGGCGGCGTACCGTTCGCTGGCGGCGGAACTCGGCATTTGGATTTTGGTCGGGTCCTTGGCATTGAAGCGCGACGACGACGATCGCCTCGCCAATCGCTCCTTCATGTTGGATTCCGACGGCACAGTCGTCGCGCGCTATGACAAGATTCATATGTTCGATGTCAATCTCGCCGACGGCAACAGCTTCCGCGAATCCGAAACCTATCGGCCGGGCGAAGAGACCGTCCTACTGTCCTCGCCTTGGGGCCCGGTCGGGCTCACGATTTGCTACGATGTGCGGTTTCCGTATTTGTACCGTACCTTGGCGCAAGCCGGCGCAAACATACTTACCGTGCCTTCGGCCTTCACTCGCCGGACCGGCGGAGCGCACTGGCATGTGCTGTTGCGCTCTCGCGCGATCGAAACCGGCGCCTTCATCGTCGCGCCGGCACAATGCGGCGATCACGAAGACGGTCGCAAAAGCTACGGTCACTCCTTGATCGTCGATCCCTGGGGAAACGTGCTCGCCGATGGCGGTACCGAGACCGGGATCATCAGCGCGGAACTCGACCTGGCGAAGGTGGCCGAAGCGCGCGGGATGGTTCCCTCGCTGACCCATGACCGGAAGATCTCGAAACCCGGCGCCTAATAAGCGAAACGCGACCGATTAGATTCTAGCTATTTGGATTTGTACGCGGCCAGCCGTTGAACCATGGCTGGATTTGATCCCCTTAAGAGCTTTTGTTCATAGGCGAGTACGCGGGCACGCCCGCGCATGCGTTCGAAAAGTTCTCCGCGATCAAGGAGAAAATCCGGATTCGAAGGCCGGCCGTATTGTTCGTTGCCGTCCGCAAAGGTTTCGTAAATTAGAATACCGTTCAGATGGCCAAGCAGCGTTTCGAAGCGTGGCCGCCATAGATAGTTGGTTACGACAATCGCGCCGAAAATCTCCGGTGCCAGCGGCCAATCTTTGCTTTCCAAATCCGCTTCGATAATCCTTGCATCGGGATTGCTGTGCAAATCGGCCAATTTGCTGCAATCCTTGTCGACGAAAGTAACCGCGTGGCCGCGGGATAGAAATAAACGACCGTGTCGACCGCTGCCGCAGGCGAGATCGAGCACTGACGCACCTTCCGCCACAACCGGTACAAACCGCAGAATCCAGGGTGAGGGTGGGGTTTGGCCACTGTACTGGTCGGTAGGCGATTGCATTCGCTTGATTTTTTTATCTTTCGGGCCCATCTAAATAACGCTTATTGTTGGTTTCTGCGTTTTCGAACCAGGAAAAAGGCCGAAGCGGCTATGATTTTGTTCAACCTTCGATGTGCTGCCGACCATGAATTCGAAGCATGGTTCAAGGATGGCGCGACCTACGACAGTCAATCGGCGGCGGGTGAGATTTCCTGCCCGGTTTGCGGGGAATCGAAGATCGAAAAAGCTCCGATGGCGCCGCGGATCGGTGCCGGAGCCAAAACCAAAAATTCGCCTAGCGACGGAGAGAAGTTCGCGCAAGTGCATCAGGCTATGGTCCAGATGCGAGAACAGGTCGAGAAGAATTGCGATTATGTCGGCCCTGACTTTGCCGAAGAAGCACGAAAAATTCACTACGAAGAAGCGGATGCGCGCAATATCTACGGCGAGACATCCGATGAGGAAGCCCAGGCGCTCGAAGAAGAAGGTGTAGACTTTGCCCGAGTTCCTTGGCTGCCGCGCACCGATAGCTAAATCCAATCAAGCACCTGATACCGGCAAGTGTTGGGTGTTGCAGTGAATCCCACCGCCACCTTCGCAAATTTCGTCGGTGCGTAGGCTGATAATTTCGTGCGATGGAAATAATTCGGAAAACAATCCTTTTGCCGCCCTGTCCCGCGCCGGATCGTCGAACCGCGGCAGAACGATGCCGCCATTGGCGATGTAGCAATTGACATAAGAGGCGGCAAAATCGTCGCCCCGTTTGGGCATCACATCGTAGCGTGGGCGTTTTAGCCGGATCACCTCGAATTTCCGGCCAACGCGATCGGTCGCCCCTTCGAGAATCTCCGCTGCTAATTGGAGATCGCGATATTCGGGATCATATCGATCGTCGGTGACTTCGGTGACAATGACGCCCGGTTTGACGAAACGCGCAATGCCATCGATGTGGCCGTCCGTAACCACATCCACCTTTGAGCCGGGTAGCCAAATGATGTTGCTGGCTCCGGTGAGCCGACCCAGCTCGCGCTCGATTTCGGTGCGGGTTTTCCCCGGGTTCCGGTTCGGATTCAATAGGCAACTTTCCGTGGTCATAAGATTCCCGGCCCCATCGACCTCGATTGCGCCGCCCTCCGCGACAATTCTCGCGGGCAAATACGGCAAATCAAGAAGCTGGGCAAAACGCTTGGCGAGGTCGCGGTCTTCATCGTATCCGGAATATTTTTCGCCCCAGACATTGAAATTCCATGACACCGCATGGCGGCGATGCTGAGCGTCGAGAACAATTGTCGGTAACGTATCTCGGGTCCAGATGTCGAAGTGTGCAAGGCGCCGCACGGTTACCGAAGGGCCGCAAAGCGCCTTGGCCTCGGCTAGATCTGCGGCGTTGGCGAACATTACGACCGGTTCGAAGCGCGCGATAGTTCGGGCGATGATTGCTTGCTCGTGGCGAATCCGTCGAATTTCGGATCGTCGGTAGACACCGTGCGCGGCGGAAAATGCCATATAGCAACGTTCATGACGGTGCCACTCCGCAGGCATAGTGAGCCGCGCCTTGGCATTTCCCGTTCCCGCACTTCCAGCGGCCAATGCGGCTGCCCCGCTTGCGGTAAAGTTTCGTCTCGTCATTGCCATATGGATACTGCCGTTGCAGAGTCGTTGACTTAGCTTAGACCATATTTTGTCGAGTCTTTGGAAACTCGATGTGGGATACCTTGGAATAATTGGAGAAAAGGAAATGCGAAACGGACTAATCGGTTTGGCTTTGGGTCTGTTTGTTGGCGGGCTCGGTGGCTTCGCGGTGGCAATCTTTGTCTATCCGTTTATTTTCCCGCCGCCGGAGGCGATGGAGGCAGCGCCTAGCG
>DLVK01000457.1:0-3642 GCA_003444235.1 Rhodospirillaceae bacterium | reverse complement strand
GTTCATCGCCAACAACAGTGCCTACGGCACGATCCGCATGCATCAAGCGAAAAACTTTCCCGGACGTGTTACCTCAACCGAGCTCCAGAACCCGGACTTCGCCGCTTGGGGCGAAAGTTTCGGCGCCAAGGGTTTTCTGATCCAAAGCGAAAGCGAGGTGGAGGAAACTGTCGCCGCCGCTTTTGCCCATGACGGACCAGCAGTCGTCGAGACGCGGATCAGTCTGAACCATATTTCGCCGTCCACGACGATCGAGGCCATCGAATCCCGCTGATATCAGAACGATTGCGTCTGTTTTGATACGCCAAAGAGTATTTTCTAAATTTCGGCGGTATCATAATGTCCTTCGATCTTGGCCGATCACGGCACATTGAGAGACTATGGCGCAGCGTGACGACATCGAACATGGCCTGAACCAAGCCATGGCCGCCCACCAGGCCGGCCGGACCGAGGAAGCGGAGGCGTCGTACCGTGCGGTCCTCGATATGGCGCCGAATAATGGAGATGCCGCCAATCTGCTAGGCCTGCTCAAGCATGAGCAGGGCGATCAGGAGGAAGCAATTGCCCTGATCGCACGGGCTCGTGATGCATCGCCCACATCACCGGAATTTGCCGCCAACCATGCTGCGATTTTGGCCAATTCGGAGCGGTTCGAAGAATCGGCGGAAGCTTACCGAGATGCAATCGCCCTCGCGCCGGATTTGGATGACCTCTATCCCGATCTCGCACAGGTATTGGAGCAGACAGGCGATTTCGACGGTGCTGCCGACGCGCTGGAAATCGCCTACCGAAGGACACCGGACAACGACCAAATGGCGCTCGATCTGGCGCGGCTGCTGAGCGAAACCGACCGGGCGGCAGACGCAGTACCGGTGCTGGCCGGGCTAATCGAAAAACATCCGCATATGCTGAAACTTCAGCTGCGTCACGCCCAACTGCTACAGGATCTCTATCGGATGGAGGAAGCGGAAGCGAGCTGCGAGCGGGCCATTGCCATCGATGCCTCCCATCCATTGCCGCATTTCCAACTCGCCCGGTGCCGGGCCCAACAAGGCCGGTGGGAAGATGCGATCCCGGTCTACGAAAAAGCGATCGAGTTAAAACCCGACTACGCCGATGCGCACCTCCACCTCGCCCGCGCAGTGCAAGAAGCCGGCGATCTCGACCGGGCGATTGAACTATGTGAAGAGGCCTACCGTTTGCGCCCCGGTTACCGCGGTGTCGATATTCTTCTCGGTATCTTGCTACAGGAAGCGGGCCGTTTCGAAGAAGCAGCGGCAGAGTTCGAATGCGCGGTGGAGCACCTTCCGGACGGTGTCAGCGTTGCCGCCCTAGCCCAGTGCCAGCTCGCCGGCGGCGATGCGGACACGGCGAAAATCACAGCTGAGGGTTACCTCGCCGATCACCCGGACGACACCCATGTTCTCGTTATTCTGTCATTGATATTAGAGGCACTGGGTGACCGCGACGGTGTCCGCCGGCTGGTGGATTTCGACCATTTTCTCCGTCCAATCCAAATTTCCGCGCCGGAAGAGTTCGTCGATATCGGCGCATTCAACGACGCACTCGCCGAACATGTGATCGACCACCCTTCGCTCACGCTATCTCCGCCGCGCAACGCAACCCGGGATGGCTACCACTCCGGCGAACTGTTTGCCGAACCGATGGGGCCATTTGCCGCTTTTCAGACGATTTTGCGCCAAGCCATCACCGACTATATCGAAGCACTGCCCGATGACCCGGCCCACCCCTTCATTGCAGGTAAGCCCGAGGAATGGTGGCTCAATGCCTGGGCCGTCGTGCTCGACGGACCCGGTCATCAGATATCGCACGCCCACAACACCGCTTGGCTGAGCGGTGTCTATTACGTGCGATTGCCGGACGTCGTCGGGGACGACAGCTCGGATCGTGCGGGCTGGATCGAATTCGGCACACCGCCGCCGGAGTTTCCCGTCGACCTAGACCCCGAAACCGTGTTCATACAGCCCGAGGAAGGCAAGATGGTGCTCTTTCCAGGCTACATGTTCCACCGAACGGTGCCGACCGGCGTCACCGAGCGAAGAATTAGCGTTGCCTTCAACATCATTCCGATACCCGATCAACCGGATTAGAGATTAAATCGCACCATCGTCTTTCATGGCCGCGATTTCATCCGCGCTAAAGCCAAGTTCCTCGCCGAAAACTTCGTCATTGTGCTGGCCCAAGCTTGGCCCAGCATGGCGGATTTGTGCGGGCGTCTCGGACAAGAAAGGAAACGCGTTCGCCATGCGGATCGGTCCCAACTCATCATCGTCAACCGCGACGATATCGTTGCGGGCCTGGTACTGAGGGTCTTCGAAAATTTGAGCGATATCATAAGCTGGCCCGATTGCCGCTTCGGCCTCTTCGAACTTTTCCAGCACCTCGTCGAGATTTCGAGCCTTGACCCAATCGGCGACGATACCGTCCACTTCCTCGATATGTTCCACCCGGCTTTGCGGCGTCGCAAACCGGGGGTCGTTCGCCGCCTCTTCTCCACCGCAGAGTGTCAGCACGCGGGTGACGATCGCCGGCGCATTCGTTGAGATCGCCACCCAATTACCGTCCTTGGTCTCATAGGTATTGCGAGGCGCATTGTTTTTTGAACGGTTGCCCATTCGGTGCTGGACGATGCCAAGCTGGTCATATTGCACCGGCTGCGGGCCGAGCACCTGAAATAAGGGCTCATAAATCGAAAGGTCGATGAACTGGCCCTCGCCGCCCTTAACGTCGCGGTGATAGAGCGCATACATCACCGCGGACGCACCAAAGGAGGCGGCGATGCAATCGGCAAGACCGAAATTGGGCAGCGTCGGCGGACCATCCTCATAGCCGGTGATATGGGCAAATCCACTGAACACCTCGGCGACCGTACCGAAGCCTGGGCGATTCTTATACGGCCCGGTTTGACCGAAACCGGTTAGCCTCACCATCACCAGCTTGGGATTAATCTTGCGTAAATCTTCCCAGCCAAGACCCCATTTTTCCATCGTACCTGTGCGAAAATTTTCCACCAGCACATCCGCGTCGGCAACCAGTCGCTTGAAGATTTCCTGGCCTTTGGGATTCGAGAAATTGAGCGTCACGCCGCGTTTGTTGCGATTGGCCATCTTGAACCACAGCCCGACACCGTCTTTCTGATAGCCGGTTACCCGCAATACGTCGCCGCGCGGATGCTCGACCTTCAACACCTCGGCGCCGAAATCGCCGAGATGCATTGCTAGAGTTGGCCCGGCGATCACCGTCGCCGCGTCGATCACTTTGAGGCCTTTTAACGGCGTGTCTTTCGGTTCGTTCATTTTTCCCTCTGTATATAATGCGTCGCCGTGCGCTTGATCGCCGGTGCGGGTGTTCCATGTTTTTAGTCAATAACAGCAACAGAGCAACCTCGAGACATCATTCGAAACGGAATCGACATGATCAAGCGACTGGCATTTGGTGCAATTTGCACCGCATTTCTTATTACGAGCGGAATGTCCGCCGCTTTGGCCGAAAGTGATGAGAGGGCGTTGTGGCAGGCGCTTAAAAGCGGCGAAGCCTTCGCGCTGATGCGTCATGCGCTCGCCCCCGGCAGTGGCGACCCGGCGGAATTCACCCTGGGCGATTGCTCGACCCAGCGTAATC
>DLVK01000440.1:677-4184 GCA_003444235.1 Rhodospirillaceae bacterium | reverse complement strand
CTCAAGACCGACGCAGCAATCGTTATCGAAGCCCAAAAACGCCGCTCTAATTTGTTCGCACAGTTGGACTACCGTCGGCAAAGCGGCAAGTTTTTGTTACGCACTAGGTTTGAAAATTTAAATCCGTCGCTTTTGGCAAGATCCATTTCGGGGTTGGATGACCTTGTCAATTTCAGTATGCCCGTGACGGGCGAAGTTGCTCTCAGTGTTGCCAAGGACGGCACCCTTCAGAAAATTGGCGGGGGGATAGTCACGCCGATTGGACGGGTCGAGGGAGAATTTGAATTCGCGGGCGGTGGTGATGACGTTGTCGGCCTCGCACGATTTGAGGCACTGAATGTTGCGGAAATCGCTAAGCGTGTTCCCAGCTTGACGAAGCTTTCCGGGCTTCAGGTGAATTTCAACGGCAGTATTGGCGGTAAGGGACGGCGTGATGGCCGCATTACCGAACTCGAATTCAATCTTGCGTCCGGCGCGGGCGCCGTAGACGTACCTACACTTTGGCATTCTCCTCGCCAGGTTAAACAAATTCGTTTTAAAGGCGCCATTCTGAATGATTTTGAGGAAATCGAGCTTGCCGAGGCGATCCTCGATTTTGGTGGGCCGAAAATCGAGGCCGAAGCCCGGGTCGAACGTATTGGAGGCGAAGCCCGCCTCAAAATGAATGCAAACTTGTTCGAGATGCCGTTTAAATCGCTCGACACATATTGGCCGAAACAATTAGCGAAAACCGCGCGCCGTTGGGTCACAACGAATATTCGTTTGGGCTATGCCCGCGAAACCAACTTGCGTTTGATAGGTTGGATGCCGGCTGGCGATTTCGGGGGATTCAAGGCCTCAAGCGTAAACGGAACCATGCGCTATGACGGGCTTGAAGTGGACTATTGGTCACCCTTGCCAAAAATCAAAGCTGCCGGCGGTACTGCGACGTTCTCTGCCGAGCGGTTCGATATGGTGATTTCCAGTGGCGATTTGCAGGATATCAAAATCGATCAAGCGCAGGTCAATATGTTCGCGCTCGATACGGATAACGAACAGATTTCGGTTGATGTCTTGATGCGGGGGCCCTTGAGGACAGCGCTTCAAGTGCTGGATCACAAGCCGCTCCGCTATATACGAAAACTCGGACTGTCGTCCGATGATGTAACAGGCCGTTCGACAATCCGCCTCAGGATGGATTTTCCGCTGGATACCAATGTCGATCGCGATCAACTCCGTGTGCGGTCGAGTGCGACACTAAAGGAGGTTGCATTCGCGCCAGGCCCTTTTGGCCTCGATGTGAAAGACGGTCGTTTCGAATTTAAGATGGTAGACGATGAGATGTCGGTCCGGGGACCTGTGCGCCTTAATGATGTTGCAACGGATCTTACTTGGACCGAACACTTTTCCGACAAGCGTAAGATTCGTACAGAGTACAAGCTTCGCGCCGAGTTAACCAATAAAGATCGAAAAGCGCTCAAACTCGCCGGTACCGAAATCATTGACGGGCCGATGAGTGCCGACATGAACTATGCGGTTTTACGCAACGGGCAGCGCCAATTGGTCGCCAATGTTGATTTGACCCGGGCTTCGTTCGAGCAGCCCGACTTCGGTGTTGAGAAAGAGGCGGGCAGGAAAGCAGTCGCAAACCTGCAAGCGACCCTTGATCAAAAGGGTGCGTTGAAAAAAGTATCGGTGCGACTGGCTGGCGACGAGATCGGGGGAAGTGGTGTGTTGGCTATCAAGCCAACGTCGGATGAACAGTGGCGTGTGCATCTCAAAAAGGTTTCGATCAAGGATAGGGTTTTTGACGGCACTGTCGCTCGACGAGACGATGGTGTTTTTACCGGCGACCTGCAGCTTAGCCAGTTCGATATCGCGTCCTTGATGGAAAAGCGTTCGAATGCAAACCCGGACAAAGAGCCCGTTGCACTTAATGTTAATGCCAAAATCGATCGACTGAGTTGGGGGGCAAAGCGCAGCCTGCAACAGGTCGACCTTGCCTTGCGTTATGACGGCAATCACGTCCAGAGCTTGCGCGTCAATGGCGGGGTAGGAAACGACCAGACATTATCAATAGACTTTCAGCCATCTCCGACGGGTTATGCGCTATCCGTTGAGGCCAGCAATTTCGGCGAGACGCTTAAGGCACTCGATATCGCCGGAAATGTCACCGGTGGTACGTTCAAGATTGAAGCTAAACGGCCGTCTCTGAAAGCGCCGATGGAAGGAAATTTCTCTGTCGGAAAATATCGTCTGCGCAAGGTGCCGGTATTTGCGCGGATCTTTCAGGTCGCCTCGTTGACAGGAATTGTCGACGCGTTTGATCAAGAGGGGCTTGAATTTGAAACGCTCGAAGGTCGGTTCGCGTACAACATAGGGCTTCTGCGTTTGGAAGAAACACGCACCTACGGCTCTTCTATCGGCATCACTACTGAAGGCACGCTCAATCTTAATAAGGATACCGCGGATCTAGGTGGAGCGGTGATCCCGGCCTACACGGTCAATCGCATCCTTGGTCAAATACCGTTGCTTGGCCAAATCCTCACCGGTGGCGACAATGAAGGTATGTTCGCCGCGACCTATTCTGTAAAAGGGCCACTGGATGATCCGGACGTCTCGGTGAATCCACTCTCTGCGTTTGCGCCAGGATTGTTGCGGAAATTCTTTGGAGTTTTCGACAGTCAGACTGGCGATCCCGATGCACCCGAACTGTCGAAACCCGATAAATCGCCGGCACCCGAAGCGGCACCGGAGTCTGTTGAAGAGCCCGGCGGTCCCTAAGCTAACAAGAATGTAACTTTATTGTGGCCGCACGAGTGCGTGACGCTTCTTGCCTGCGGAAAGTTTGATCAGGCCTTGTTCATTGATGTCGGCACTGGAGATCGCCTGAGTTTCGTCGGCGATCTTCTCATCGTTTAACCGTGCCCCGCCCCCTTTGATAAGCCGCCTGGCTTCACTATTGGAATTGGCGAGGCCGGCGCGTGCCAACAGCATGAAAGCCGGTATTCCATCCTCTAAATCGGTCTTCGGAATGTCGATTTGAGGCAAGTCTTCACCGAAACCACCCTCGGCGAAAGTTTTATGCGCCGTCTTGGCGGCTGCTTGGGCGGCGTCATTGCCGTGACAAAGCGCTGTCGCTTCGTTGGCGAGTGCGATCTTGGCGTCATTAATTTCCGCGCCCTCTAGGGCTTCGTAACGTTCGATTTCGGTTTCCGAAAGCTCGGTAAAAAGCCGCATAAATCGACCGACATCCGCATCTTCGGTGTTTCGCCAGAATTGCCAATAATCATAAGGAGCAAGGCGTTCTTCGTTCAGCCACACCGCGCCAGCAGCAGTCTTGCCCATCTTCGCGCCACTGGCGGTAGTGATGAGATGCGTGGTGAGCCCGAATAGCTCTTTGCTTTCGATACGTCTTCCGAGCTCTATACCGCTCACGATATTCCCCCACTGATCGGATCCGCCCATTTGCAGTCGACAGTCAAACCGTTTCGCAAGTTCGAGAAAGTCGTAAGCCTGTAAAATCAT
>DLVK01000440.1:0-359 GCA_003444235.1 Rhodospirillaceae bacterium | reverse complement strand
ATCATGTAGTTGAATTCGAGGAAGCTAAGCGGTTGTTCGCGTTCGAGGCGCATTTTTACCGATTCAAAACCAAGCATCCGGTTTATCGAGAAGTGTCGGCCCACGTCGCGTAGGAAAGGGATATAGGCGAGTTCGTCTAGCCACTCCGCGTTATTGACTAGGATGGCATCCGTAGGTCCGTCTCCAAAGGTAAGGAAACGCTCAAAGACTCCTTTGATGCTGGCGATATTGGCGGCGATGTCCGCTTCGCTCAGCAATTGACGGGATTCATCCTTGCCTGACGGATCGCCTACTTTCGTCGTGCCCCCTCCCATCAGGACAATCGGCTTGTGACCGGTCTGTTGCAACAGGCGGAGAAG
>DLVK01000120.1:0-4911 GCA_003444235.1 Rhodospirillaceae bacterium | reverse complement strand
TTTGGCATGAAGAACGCCATTCCGCTCGATCGTTTCCAGGGCGACCACTTGGCCGAGACGGAATTGTTGCGGTGTCGCGTTTCCGTCGAGTGAGGCAACCGGTAGCGAGTCGTCGTAGGTCACGCGTGCGCCGTTGACGATAATGCTGCCGAACCCGGTGATGGTGCCGATAATGCCGGTGCCACCGATTCCCCCATCGATTCCGGTTCCGCCGATTCCCCGACCGTCCTTGTAGACCGGCCCGCCGGTTCCGCCGATCCCGCCGTCGACGCCGGTTCCGCCGATCCCCCGGTCGTCCGAAATACCCGTTCCACCGATTCCTTCAGCGGCATAGTAGGGATTGCGCCATGGATCGGCGGCGCTGATGCTCGCGGCCAGCAATGTGGGCGCCAACAGGCAAGCAATCTTCCAGAAAGCGGTACGAATTCTATTTTTCATCACCGTTCTCTTCCGGTGATGTATCCGGTTCGTCGTCTTCGGTGTCGAAATAATAGACGCCGAAATTCATCCGTCGGGTGGCGTCCGACTTTCCTTCGTCCTGTTCGGCTTTCTCGAGTGCCGCCTTATTCAGACGAACCAGCGCTTCCATGCCGATATCTCGTGCGAGATCGTGCAGCTCTTCTGCGGATTGCGGGGTAAGCTTGTCATAAAATACCGAACGCTCCAGATACGGTTTGCCATCACCGAGCAGGTTATGGGCGGCAGCAGAAATATGATCGTGCGTATTGCGGCCGAAATATTGCGCCAATTGAGTGAGATCTTCGTCGGGCACGAAGGCGGCGCTATCGAGCCGGACGATATTATTAGCATCGACCGTTACCAAACCGAGCCGTAGCCATTCATCCAGGATTGTGCGCGGGCGCATATCCTTGCTCACCGATTCGACGAGGCCTTCGAACGACCGCCCGCCGTCGGCCGGCTTGCTGCGGGGGAGCGGGATCGGCTTCCCATCGGCGTCTATATAGTCCGGAGAGCCAATCCACAGGCCGACCAGTTGAGCACCTATCGACGGTGCCGAGGTGGCCGATTGGGTTTCCGAGGGTGCGGTCCGCAACCTTTTGACGTCTTTACGGTGGACGCCGGTGATTAGGCTGATCCGGCTGTCGGTTTGGCGTTTGCCGTCCATCGGGAAATCCCGATCCGCCGAGTCCACATAGAGCGCTTTCAACAGGTTCGAAAGCATTGGAAAGGTGATCCCATGGGCGATCAGCAGCCGGACTAATGGCCGCAGAAGCCGCGCAACCGCACTCATTACGGCCTTTGGCGGTTCGGTGGGTGAGTTGGGTCCGGTGGGATCGGTCATTTTTCTAGAATCTAACGAATCCAATGGCTTGATTATTGATCCCTAACATAGCACAAAAAAAAGTGGGAATCAATCCCACAAAATGGTTGACGTGGGAAAACATCACACGTATTGTGCGTTTGTTCGTGGGAAAAATTCCCAAAAGCTGACGCGAGGGCGTCGGCATCATCAAAGGAGTGAACAGCCATGACTATGACCAAGATCCAGGTGCGTACTCGAATCTTTTCCGTGATCACGGCTGGATGTGTCGTCGGCGCCCTCGCGGCGGTTTCCAACGATGCAGCCGCCCAGTCTGCGGTTCCTGTGGAGCCGGTGGAAGTCGTAAATCTCAACGACCGGCCCGAACGGATGCGAAATCGTGATGGTATCCGCAATCTTTCCGAGGAAGAGCGTGCGGAACGGCGCGCCAATCGCCAAGAAAATCGCGGCGAGCGCCGCGAAGACCGGCAAGACAATCGCGCCGACCGGCGTGAAAACCGACAGGATAACCGTGCCGATCGACGGGAGAATCGCCAAGACAACCGTGCCAATCGACGGGAAAATCGCCAAGACAACCGAGCCGAGCGTCGTGAAACCCGTCAAGACAATCGTGCCGACCGCCGGGCCCAGCTTCCGAACCGTCCCGCCCGTGGACCGGTCGGCCGCTATGTTCGCAACGAAGTGCGTGATATGGCGCCGTGGCAACGCCGCTTGGCCCGCAATCATTTCGAGAATTTGACCCCAGGCGAACGGCGTCAGGCTGTCCGACGTCATCTCCGTCGCGACTATTTGCAGGATTTGACTCCGCGTCAGCGCAAGATCGCACGTCATCGCCTCCGTCACATGACCCCGAAAGAGCGTCATCGCTGGTATCGTCGGGCCGCTCGCCATGAAAATTTGGAGCGCCGTTATGATCGTCTGCAGTCGTTGTCGCCAGCGAAACGGCGTCAGGTCATTGGCCGCATGGGTCCCAAAAAACGTCAGGCTTTGCGCCGGATTCATCGCCAACAGACCGGATTCAACAATTGGCGCCCCCATAACCGCATCGCCAAGCATCGGATAGCTAAACACCGTATTGCCAATCATCGCGCTAAGCGGCATTTCCGCCAGGCGGCGCCCACCCGGCGCAAGTTGGCCCGTCAAAATACGCGGCTGAGCCGGCAAAACGTAAAGCTCGCGCGGCAAAACGTACGGCTTAAGCGCCAGAATCGGAAATTGCGCCGTAACCGTTAAGAGCGCAATTCCCTAAAAAGTTTATCCACCCTCCCATCCTGCCGGCGGTTCCCGAGAAATCGGGGCCGCCGGTTCCTTTTGCGTGTCCTCAAATTGTGCAGTTACAAGTTTCAACGAGTTTTCTCGGGCGAGGTACTTGCTGTCTAAGAGCCCATCTTCCGTTGAACCCGGCACGGCCATTGTTTATGAAGGCCCAGCAATTAGAGATTTGAAAGGCAAAATTCGAATGGCGTCCTATCAATACGTCTATGTCATGAAGCAGATGTCCAAGACCTATCCCGGCAACCGGGATGTCTTGAAGGACATTACGCTTGCCTTCTTGCCTGGCGCCAAAATTGGTGTGCTCGGCTATAACGGCGCCGGAAAATCCACAATTCTGCGCATCATGGCCGGCACCGATAAGGAAATAACCGGTGAGGCTTGGGCGGCTGAAGGGGCCACCACAGGTCTTTTGGCGCAGGAACCGGAATTGGATGCGACCAAGACGGTTGGGGAGAACGTGCTCGAAGGTCTCGGCGCCGAGAAAGCGTTGGTCGATCGATTTGAAGAAGTCAGCATGAAGCTCGGCGAGGTCACCGACGAAGACGAAATGACCAAGCTGATCGAAGAACAAGCGGAACTGCAGGAACAAATCGACGCCGCCGATGCCTGGGATTTGAGCCGGACGGTGGAAATCGCGATGGATGCGTTGCGCTGTCCACCGGGTGAGGCCGATGTTACGAAGCTCTCCGGCGGCGAACGGCGCCGTGTCGCACTTTGCCGCCTATTGCTGCAGAAACCCGATTTGCTGCTTTTGGATGAGCCGACCAATCATCTCGATGCCGAATCGGTCGCCTGGCTCGAACGTCATTTGCGGGAATATGAAGGCACCGTCGTGATGGTCACCCATGATCGCTATTTCCTCGACAACGTGACCGGCTGGATTTTGGAAATCGATCGTGGGCGCGGCATTCCCTATGAGGGCAATTATTCCGCCTGGATCGAACAGAAACAAAAGCGCCTCGAACAGGAAGAGCGTTCGGAAGCCTCACGTGCCCGCACGATCGCCCGCGAGCGTGATTGGATTCAGGCGAGCCCGCGCGCGAGACAGGCAAAATCACGGGCGCGAATTACGGCGTATGAAAAACTCGTCGCTGAAAGTAGTGAGCGCGAAGTGGGCTCCGCACAAATCATCATTCCGCCAGGCCCGCGTCTCGGGGATCTGGTAGTTGAGGCAACCGATCTCCGTAAAGGCTTCGGCAATCATCTATTGATCGAAGACCTGAGTTTCAAATTACCGCCAGGAGGCATCGTTGGCGTAATCGGACCGAACGGAGCGGGCAAAACGACGCTCACCCGTATGATCGTTGGCCAAGAGGCACCGGATTCGGGCTCACTTCGCCTTGGCGATACGGTAGAGCTTGGCTACGTGGATCAGAGCCGGGACGAACTGGATGGTGCCAAGTCCGTCTGGGAAGAAATCGCCCAGGGGGAAGAAGAAATCGATCTCGGCAAACGCAAGATGCAAAGCCGCGCTTATGTGGGCGCATTCAATTTCAAGGGTGCCGATCAACAGAAAAAGGTCGGCCAGCTTTCCGGCGGTGAGCGCAATCGAGTGCATCTTGCCAAGATGTTGCGGTCCGGGGCCAATCTCTTGTTGCTGGACGAGCCGACTAACGATCTCGATGTTGATACCCTGCGTGCGCTCGAAGAGGCTTTATTGGACTTTGCTGGCTCGGCTTTCGTGATCAGTCACGATCGATGGTTCCTGGACCGGATTTCCACCCATATATTGGCCTTCGAGGGTAACAGCGAAGTGGTGTGGTTCGAAGGCAACTACCAGGACTACGAAGCTGACCGGCGTCAACGGCTTGGCGCCGAAGCGGATCAGCCGCATCGCATAAAATATAAGCCACTAACGCGGTAAGGCCCTGATGAGGGCACGCGGCCAGAACGACGCCGTTCGGTCAGCCCTGATCTTGTTCTTCCTCATCCTCTTTTTCATCGGACGAGGGTTCTTTTTTAGGCTCAGGCACTTCAGCTGGTTTTTCTGCCGATGGCGAGGTCGCCGGTTCACCGGCTGTATCGTTTGTGGGCTCGAGGCCTTTAGATTTGAGTTTGGCAATTCGCTTGTTGAGCACGTCAATTAAGGCCTGCACTCTGCCATCCTGCTGGGAAATGTAGGCGATGAACTCGTCGCGCTGTGTAAGGATCATGCTGACGCCTTCAATTTTAACGTCGAGAATTTTGTTCGGCTTGCCGGCGCGGCGGTGAACTTGGAAGGCAATTTTGAAAATGCGCTCTCCGTTAGGCCGCAAAATATGCGTGGTGACAATAAAGTCCGTTGGCCGAGTGGTCTTCTGGACCCGGACGACCTTGAAGGTCTCGCCTGAATAATTGCGGAACTGAGAAGAATA
>DLVK01000149.1:0-3508 GCA_003444235.1 Rhodospirillaceae bacterium | reverse complement strand
TGAATGAGAAGGCCTTCTCATTCAAATATCCATAGAGAACGATCTGCTTGCCGCCTCCTTTGAAATCTTCCTGATTGGAACCGATATTCCAGTATTCGACGTCGATGCCGAATTCACTTGGTTTGACTAGTTTAAGTGCCATTGAGAGTCTCCTTTATGCATTGGCAATGGTTGTGACGGTCCCGCTGGAACCGCGATATTTGAGCGCACCGTTTTCGTTATCGTGGACCTCGATGGTGCGGATCCAGTCGGGCGGCAGCGGAAAACTGTATTCGAACTCGTAAGACGGCGCCGTCGAGGATGCCGCTAACTGCAGGCGCTTGGTAGCGAAATTCCAGGTGTGTTGTTCGAGCAGCAGATCGCGCAAGGTCGCATAGCGTTCATCACACGCCTTGGCGTTCTTGGTGTTCTGGCTGAGTGAGGTGATCCGGTTATTGCCGCTGATGCCGATCTTCGACAAGGCGGCATTGCAGATTTCGACTTCGGAAGCCATGGGAGGACTCCTTCGATGGGTTGGTAATCGGAAATTGGGAAAGAACTGACGGGGACCGCGGGGACATCGCGAGCGCCCATTGGCCATTGATCTCCCCTCCCGGGCAGACCATGATGCGGCGATTTTTCGAATTACGGCCCTTTTGGGGGAATTCCATGGACGAAATGTTCCGCTACATCGACCTGTACGGCACTTTTTTCGTGATCTTTATCGCCGGCGGCGGATTCGGCTACGGCGTGTCGCAGTCCATTCGCGTCACCGAAATCGCGCTCGATCTGTGGCGCGACGGCGCGCGGGACTGCATCCCCTTCCTGACCCCACCTTGGTCCGGGCCGATGAAATTCATATGTTTTCTAACCGCGGCCGGTTTCACCTATTCGGATGCGCAAACCCGCGGCACGGATGCCTGGCTCTACGGGGTAACCTCCTTTTTGATCGGATTTGCGGCCATCTATGGCTGGATCGGCGATAAGGAGAAAACCGACCGCTGGCTCCCGGGCATGCACGCGCGAATGAAAATTCGTCGCGGCCAGCTCAAGACCCTCGGCCAACGGGACAAGTCCGACGCCTTGGAAACCCTGATCGAAAAGTTCGAAGAGCGCTATCCGCAATTCCGCGCGCCGGAACCAAAACAACCCATGAAGGGCCCGTTCGGCAGCTAGCCAAGCGCCTAGCGCTGATACCCGAATCTACGCGCGTTCCGAGTAATACTCTTATTGCCGGGCAAGAGTTCGAGCGCTCTGTCCCAAGCCTTGTAGGCGGCTTGTTTTTCGCCGAGCTTCATCAAAACCGTAGCCAAGGTGTCCCAGAAATGGCCTTTTTTGGGCTTCGATTTCACCGCCGACTTGGAGAGCCTGAGCGCGGCCTCATATTTCGCCTGGGTCATTAAAATCTTGGCGAGATTGTTTTTCGCCGACGCGTCGCCTTTCGTCGCGGCTTTTTCCAGCCAGAACTTCGCTTTATTCAGATCTTTCGGCACGCCACGGCCGGCAAGATAGAGCGTCCCCAGATTACCCATTGCCGCTGCGTATTCCTGCTCGGCGGATTTACGCCACCAATAGGCTGCCTGTTCGAAATCCCTTCGGCCAAGCTTTCCGGAATAGTAAAGAAAACCGAGCTTTGCTTGCGACTTGGCGTCGCCGGACTTGGCTTTTTGCCGCAGCCGCTCGACCTTGGTCGCCGACGTCGAGGCACCGCTTCTGGCGGTACCGGCCCCGCTCGCGCCGCTCCCCGAACCGCTTGCCGCACTGTCGGACGCAACGCCCAGCTTTCGCAGCCGTATTTTGGCCTGTTTCAGGCCCTGCGCCGCGGCCTTCCTATACCAATGGATTGCCTCGTCCCGATCACCGGCAACGCCGATACCCCGTTCATACATGCGGCCGAGACTGAACTGCCCCGCAGGGTGGCCGAGGCGCGCGGATTTACGATACCAGATCAAAGCCTCGGCCCGGTCGCGCACGACCCCGAGACCTTTCAGATACATATTGCCGAGATTGTTCGCCGCTTTGGGATTTCCCTGCCGCGCCGCCTTGCGATACCAGTGCAGCGCCTTGGCAAAGTTCTTTTTGACCCCGTTGCCCTGGTGGTAGGAAACGCCGATCGCGAATTGCGCCTCCGAATGGCCTGCCTTGGCGGCCTTTTCCCAATACAGAGCCGCGGCCACTTTGTCCCCGGCCTTATGGGCTTGAAGGCCCGCAGCAAAATCTTCTTTCGGCCCGGCCCACGCCGCCGACGTTAGCGCCAGCCACAGCGCCCACGTTCCGATTACCAAATACCGCATCATCGTCCTTGCACCGGTTCCCTTACCGATCGTCACCGGCATGATAGGCAGCGGGGCTGACAAATGAAAGCACCGGTTCCCAGATAACGATGTTTTGACCATCGCACACCGTTACACTCTTTACTTGCAATTACCCGTCGGTTTCATCCTATAATGCGGTATGAACGCACCGGCTCGCGAGACCGAGCTCGAATTCGACGACCAGCTCGTCTATCCGGAATATTTCGTTGATGTTGCGGCGGAACAGGAAGCGCCGCGGCGCTTCTTTGAGTGGGCGCTGGAGACGCATTTCGAGCAGGCCTGGGAAGAGGATTCGGAAATCGACGTGATCGAAATTCGCGAAGAGCGCCTTCGCCTGTCGATCACCAAAATTCAATACAAGCATAAGACCCGCACTTGCATGCTGGTCAGTTTCGGATCCCACGGCAACTTCACAATCCGCGTCAGCGTCCGCTATGACGGCGATCAGGCGATCGAGTGGAAGATCGAATATCTCTCCGGCGACTATAATTTCGTCACCCGCTTCTTTACCGAAATTTGGCCGGATTACGTGGCGCCGCCGCTACCGTCGCCCTTTTTCGATTATCTCGGCCGCCGGCGCTTGCAGCAAAAGCGAAATCCCGCCTGCCCCGGCTCGCCGATCGGCCATAGGCACTCGCGCGGGCCCGGAAAGCCGAGATCGAACGGGTAGTAGCCGTTGCGTTTGAAGAAGGCTCGCGCCGGATTGATCTTGATCGGCGACGGCCGGCGGGCGAGGCCCAGACGCCGTGCCTTGCCGATGACCGCGTCGCGCGAGGCGCCGTCGATATGAAGCGCGATCTCCCGCGCGCTGTCGCCGCGCTGCCAAAGCAGCTTCAGAGTGCGCACATGATTTTCGGTCCACTGAAACAAGGGTGTCTCCCTGCTGGGATGGTTGATGATCGGGGGCGTTTCCTCACCGCCTGCCGGGCACGGGCCCAAAAAAGCCCGGCAAGACCGGCCACGATCACGCAGCCGGCCTTACCGGTCAGTGGGGAGGAACGATCGCGTACCGGGGGCGGCAGTACTGCGATGCGCTTTCGAGAAAGCGCACCGGCCCAGGGACCGCCGCCGCGCCCATGCCGAAGCCCGCGCCGAGGCGCTCGAAGAAGCCGCCAAGCTGGTCGAAGACATGGGAGCTGCGGTCATTGCCAGCGAGGCCGCGGCGAAACTCCGTGCCCTTGCGGCCGATGATGAGGATACACCCCCGCATAAGG
>DLVK01000505.1:0-3459 GCA_003444235.1 Rhodospirillaceae bacterium | reverse complement strand
TTACAAGATGGACCCGGACATTTTTGAGCCGTCGGAAATCGATGTGGGCGGACATGAAAAGTTCGGCCTCGCGGTTTGTTTCTCCGGCGAGGACGGTTACGACCTATCGCGCATGACCGAAGAGTTAGGCACCCGTTGGGAATTGGCGGAAAATACCACCATCGTCTGTTTTCATCCCGGATCGACCGCGCCTGCGTCCACCATCGATGCGGTACTCGATGTTATTGCCGAGCACGGTATCACCGCTGACGATGTGGAACGGGTTCACGCGGAAGTCACACCGCAAGCGCGTGCGATCGCCTGTTACGACGAAGTCGAGGATTCATACAAGGCGCGCTACAGTCTCAAATGGTCGATCGCCGTCAGTCTAATCGACGGCAAGAACGGCCTCGCGCAATACGACCAATCCCGCGTCGATAAAGGCGACGTGCAGCCATTGATGGAGAAGGTCGATATCACCGTGCCGGAGGACTTTGCTCATCATCATGGTCAATGGGGCGTGGACGGGGTCAATTGGGCCGAAATGCGGATTACCTTTAACCTAAAGGATGGGCGCGAACTCAAGCACGCCCGATCCTTTGCGCGCGGCTGGTCGGAGGAACCCGCAACTTGGGACGATATCGTCGGCAAGTTCAGCGACTGCGCGGACGGTGTAATTACGCCCTCCCAACGTGACGATGCGATTGCCATGATCGGCGACCTGGAAACACTCTCCGATGTGGGGAAACTAATGAAACAGTTGCAGCCCGCATAAGCGTTTTCCATACTAGCTACAGACGCCATACGGGGGAGCGATATGGCAGCGACCGACAAAAGCGGTATACGCCTCACCAGCGACTATCTCGCGGAGCACGCGACCGCCCGACCCAATGAAATTGCACTCGTGGACGAAGGACAAGAAATCACCTTCGGCCGCTTTTACGACGACCTACGCCGCACTGTGCGCGCACTCAGCACCCTAAAGCTGCCGCAAGATGCAATTGTTTCGGTCGAATTTCTCGGGCTTTACCGGCCTTGGCTGCTGCAATTGGGTTTCGAGTGCCTTGGCATAGCGAATGCGAGCTACGCCGACGCCCACGACCAAGGCACCTTGAAATTGTTGCTCGACCGGTCGGATTTGGTCATCCATTTAGGAGACGCTCCTGCCACCGAAGCACCTTGCCTTCACGCGGACACAAAGTGGTGGCGAAATCTGTTTCGGCGAAAGCCGGGCGAATTACCGTTCCCGCCCGATCCCCATACACCGGCGCGCGTTGTTTGCAGTTCCGGAACCACCGGCGAAATCAAGGTCATCCCGCAAACGCTGGCCCAACTCGATTTCCGTGGTCGCACTTATGGCGATTTATTGGGATTCGATAGCGAAACCCGATTCATGGTCGGCATGGGGTTCGCCGTACAACTCGATCAACTATTGGCGGCCACTTGCCTTCGCCGCGGTGGCAGATGCCACTACGCAGGTATACTTGCGGCACCCGATGCGATCAATTTTTGCTCACCGACCCATGCATTGTTGTTGCCGATGCATTTGCCAACGCTCCTCGGTGAGGGCGCTCCCGCTAATCCAGACGGTTTTCTCACTCTTGCGATCACCGGGGGCCATGTCGCCGACGCGGTGCGTGCCCGGCTGTTGCCCGAATATCCGCACCGATTGGTAGAAGCCTACGCCACCAACGAAACCAGCATCATTGCGGACATGGATGCCGATAGCGTGGGCACCATATTGCCCGGCGTGACCGTGGAAATCGTCGATGACGAAGAGCGACCACTGCCGCAGGGCGCCCCCGGTCGCGTGCGGGTAAAGAGTCCCGGGAATACCGAGGGGTATCTCTTCGAAACCGAGACCGAAATGTTCAAGGACGAATGGTTCTATCCCGGAGACATCGGACAGATCGATACGGCCGGGCGTCTTCACCTGCTCGGACGCGGCGATGACATCATTAATCTGCGTGGGCTCAAGGTTAATGCCACTAATTATGAACAGGGTCTGGTATCGTTGCCGGGAATTGTCGACGCCGGCATACTTTCCGCACGCGATGGTGTGGCTTAGACATATTACTGGTCGCGCTGGTTTTGGAACCGGGCCGGAAGCTCGAAGCCCTAAAAGACCTTTTGGCCAAACACCTGCCGACAGATGTGATCGGCATTAGTGTCGCCCAGATTCAACAAATTCCACGCACCGCCACCGGCAAATTGCAACGCCATGCACTCGCGGCCCAAATTGCGGGCATGAAATGACCAAAAGCACGCTCGATTATCTGGCCGAACACGCTCAGACCCGTCCGGACGATTTAGCCGTCTACGATCGTGGCGAAAAAGCTTCGTTCAGGAAGTTTTATGAGGATGTCCGCCGCACTGCTGTCGCACTCGAACGGCTCGACTTAATAGCAGGCGATATCGTTGTTATCGAGTATGACGGCCTCTACCGTTCTTGGTTGCTGCATCTGGCATGCGAAGCTTTGTGTGTCGCCACAAGTCATTTTGCGACCGAAAAACATTTCGGAGAAATTTCGTCGTTAGTTCAACATTCTGCATTGGTAGTCCATAATTTAATTCCGGTTACCGGCGCCCTGCCCACACTATTGGCAGACGACGCTTGGTGGACGGCGTTGCTCGATGAGCCTGTCCCGGCAAGTTTCCCGTATCGGCAGCCAAATCCCGATACGATAGTACGCATAGCAACCAGCTCGGGAACCACGGGCACCACAAAATTTATTCCGCTCACCGCTGCCAATTTCGAAGAACGCCTTCGGCTTTACGATTTTCGTCTCGATTTCGGACCCCACACTCGTCATCTACTATCGATCGGGTTCGGGATGCAGGCCGCACACATACACGCAACCATGTGTCTTCGCGCCGGCGGAATTTGCTTCCATGTTGGCGAGAGCACGGTCGATCGCGCGATTGCAGAGGTCCGGCCCAATCACATCATGTTTTTGCCGGTCTTTCTGCCATCTCTTATGGCGCTGGGCGAAAATGCGCAAGCCGTGCGGGATATCGCCATTTCGATTACCGGGGGACGAGTCCCAACAGAGATGCGACGCTCGCTTGAGAAGGAACTCGGATACCGTTTCATCGAATCCTATGCCACCAACGAAGCAAGCGCGATTTCCGATATAGATATTAATGGTCTTGGCACGATACTGCCGGGATTCGAAGTCGAAGTCGTTGACGACTTGGATCGAAACCTGCCGTTCAGTGAAATCGGATATATTCGGGTGAAAGGACCGGCTGTGACACCCGCCTATCTTTTTGAGGATGGCGCAACCCAACGGATGTATCGTGACGGATGGTTTTATCCTGGCGATCTCGGCAGTATCCCAGCGCCGGGAAAATTGAAGCTACTGGGTCGCGGGGATGACCTGGTCAATATTTTCGGCATCAAACACAATGCACTCGATATCGAACACAATCTCAATTCGCTAAGCGGAATCAACGACTCCGCCATAGTCGTCGGCACCA
>DLVK01000434.1:0-2935 GCA_003444235.1 Rhodospirillaceae bacterium | reverse complement strand
GGCTGACCTAGCCGAAGCCGCTCGAAAAACGTATCTATTTCGCCTGTATTCGGGCGTGTTACCGCGTCCTGACTTAATGCCATACGAACCCTAAATGATCCACGATGCCCGATCGATTGCGCCTTGTTCATTGCTCTGACATTCACTTGGGCGGCGACGAATATTCGGCCGATGCCGAAAACCCGCGCGACCTGTTTGCCCGTGCCCTGCATAAGATGCGCGCTCACGACCCAGATCTGATGCTCATCGCCGGCGATCTGTTCGACAGCAACCGTACCGAGGACGAAACCGTTTTGTGGTCAATGGAAGCGTTGGCGGACCTCCCCTTTCCGATTTTCATGATCCCTGGAAATCACGATTGCATGCAGCCGAACGGTGTTTTCGGGCGCTACAATTTTAACGCCATCGAGAATATGCAGATGCTGAGCGCACCCGGTGGCGAAACCGTTTGGGACGAGGGTCTCGGCGTTGCGGTTTGGGGCAAGGGAATGGAAGAACATTCGCCGAGCTATCGACCGCTAGGGGATTGTCCGCTGCGCCCCGAAGGGTGTCGATGGTATCTCGGCATGGGTCATGGAATTTTCGTGGCCGACGGCGATGTGACCGATCGTTCGTCGCCGATAGCAATGCAGGAAATTGCCGAGAGCCCATGCGATTACCTCGCCCTTGGTCACCATCATGCGGCCATGGAACTCGTTACAGATACAACGCTCGCTGCCTTCTCAGGCTCGCCGACCGACGATATCGGCCGTGGCGCGACCTATGCGCTTGTGGAGTTAACGGACAATGACGCGCCGTCACTCGAAATTCTAACCATCGACTAGTCCTCTGAAGAGACCAGCTCTTTCAGGAAATAGGTCGCTTTTCCGGCCGTGTCCTGGTAGCCGAGCCCGAAATAAAAATCATGGGTGCCTGATTTGGCGCGATAATTACTGCTGCTGACCTCCAACACGCGACAACCGGCCTTCGTGGCGAATTGCTCTACATGGTCGACGAGCAACTGGCCGATACCTTGGCCTCGATGACGCTCGTCGATTACTAACGCGGTGAGACGCGCAACGGGATCGACACGGTGTAGCCAATGTAAAAATTGCAGGCCCGCGAAGCCTACGATTTGCCCTTCCTTTTCCGCAACAACCGCATGAAACGCGTTGGAAGGAGCGATGAGAGCGAAGTTTTGTTCTATCTCGCTTGCGTCGATCTCATATCCCAACTGACGGAATAATCCTTCTAAGATCAAGGCATCATCGGGTGTCGCCTCGCGAAGGGTGTAGGCCGGTTTCGAATTCGTCATAGCGTCGTAATTATGCCAGAAGCAGACGCTTAAGGGGATGTTGCCAATCTCGATGGCAGATTATGATCGGTATATGGGAAAAGTACTCACCACGGGCGAAATAGCCGACTACGACCGGCTCGGTTACCATTTTCCGGTTCCGACGTTGAACGCAGAAGAAACCGGAAATGCCCTAGCGAAATTCGAGGCATTCGAACAGAATGAAGGCGGTGAGATTTCAGGCAAACGCAAAATCAAATCGCATCTCTTTCTCCGCTGGGCCTATGAATTAATTGCGCATCCGGGGGTTCTCGATGCGGTTGAAGATGTTCTCGGTCCGAATATCCTTTGCTGGAACTCGAGCTTCTTCATCAAAAATGCCCATGATCCGGCCCACGTCACTTGGCATCAAGACTCCACCTATTGGGGTCTCAGCGTACCTGATTTGTGTTCGGTCTGGATCGCGCTTACCCCGGCGACGGTCGAAAACGGTGCAATGAAAATCATTCCGGAAAGTCATCGCCACGGGCAGCTGGACCACACGGACACCTTTGACAAGACCAATCTATTGGCCAGGGGTCAGCACTTAACCGAATTGCCGGCCGAGAATTCGGCGGTAGATATCGAACTGGCTCCCGGTGAAATATCGCTCCACCACATCATGGCCGTGCATGGCTCTGAGCCGAACCGCACCGATGAACGGCGGATTGGTCTCGCTATCCGTTATGCAGCGCCCCACGTTCGCCTACTGGGAAATATTTCCGACAGTGCGCTTTTAGTTCGAGGGAAAGACGATCACGGCCATTTCGGCGCCGAAACGCCACCTGAGAAAGATATGGACCCCACGGCCCTCGACCAGCATGCGCAGATTTTGGAAAACCGGGCACGTGTGAAGTATGCGGGCACCGAAAAGGATTACGCTCACAAGGACGACTGAGGCGATGCGCGCTGCGGAACTCGACTAGTCCTCCGATAATACCCAGTGGTCTTCGGGCACCTCGATTTCCATACATAGTAGGATCGAAGCTCTGGACTTTCCGTGGGTATCCATCGCTAGCGCATCGTTGACGCCGCCTTCGAGTGCTTCGTCGAGGATGAAATTGAACGCTTTTAGATTTGGCAAATCGAAGCGTTCCACATCGCCTTTGACCACGTCGCGGAAAAAGCTTTTCACCGCCTTCGCGGTCACCTGCTCCGCTAGCAGGTCGTAATCGTCGTCGCGATAAGGAATGAGGCCGATATTCGAGCGATTGCCTTTGTCGCCGGCGCGACCGTGGGCGATCTCGTGGAGTTGGATCTTGGCCATCATTGCACCATTTGCCATTCGGGTTGGACCTGCTCGCGCGGCAGATAGGTCGCATAGGTGCGGATGGTACGCCGGAGCGATTGGGTCTTCCCGCCGCCGCCCGCCGGCCCGTTGGTCGCCAAGGTTTCCGCTTCGGCAAGCGCGTGTTGCGCAGTCTCCTTGTCGGGCGCCCGAACGCAGAAGCGCAGACGCGCGTCGAGCATATCCTCTTGAGGCTCGCCGAACAGGAAGACGCTGTTTACGCCAATGATGTCGACCCTGAGTGGCAGGTTGGAAACCTTGTTGTCTCGCCGGAGCCGCTTGGTCACGACTTCTCCGGCAAGCTTCGCGCGGCCTGCGGCATTCCAGCCGCCATA
>DLVK01000090.1:0-4049 GCA_003444235.1 Rhodospirillaceae bacterium | reverse complement strand
GAAAAGCTCGGCCAAATGGGCGATGTGGTGTCCGTTAAACCGGGCTATGCGCGTAACTTTCTATTTCCCAAGAAAAAGGCGCTACGCGCCAGCAAAGGGAATCTTGAGCATTTCGAAAGCCAGCGTAAGGAACTCGAGGCCGAGAATCTCCAGCGCAAGAGCGAAGCGGAAGACATCGGCGGGCGCATGGACGGCCTTCAAGTTGTCATCATTCGCAGTGCCGGAGAAGCAGGCCAGCTCTACGGCTCGGTCAACGCCCGCGACATATCCGATGCCGTAAGCGAAGAGGGCTTCAAGATAAGCCGTAATCAGGTTGTCATAGACAGGCCGATTAAAATGCTCGGCTTGTTCGACATTCGCATTCGCTTGCACCCTGAAGTGGATTCGAGTGTGAGCGTCAATGTCGCACGCTCGGAGGACGAGGCGGAACAACAGCGCAAGCTGGGTCGCGCGATCATTAGCCAGGAAGAGGAAGAACGCCAGGCAGAAGAAGAAGCGCGCCTCGCGGCTGCCCAAGCCGCCGAAGAGATGTTCGACCCGGAAGCACAGGAGCGAGCCGCAGCCGAACTTTCAGGAGACGAAAGCGAAGACTCCGATGCTTCTGGTGATTCGGATGCTGGTAATTCCGATGTAGACGCCGCAGCTGCGCCGTCCGATGACGCGCCCGATGATGCGGATGCTGGTTCGGAAGAGCAGAGCGAAGAACAAGTGACCGAATCCGAGTCGGCAGAAAAAACCGACTAGGTACTCGATTTTCGATGCACCAGCCGGTCGTTACCGGCTCACGAAAAGAAAGCAGACGGTATAAATGCCGGAGCGACTCGGCTCGTTTCCGGTGCTTGCGCGTCGATAAAAAGTTTTCCCCGTAATCCTTATCTTTCTTTCTTTGAATTTTTCCACGGGCGGACAAGCGGCGCGTTAGGTTGCGTTCATGTCAACACCGACACCCGATTCCACGGTCACCCCGCTCCACGGGGAAGAGACCGACGAAAACCCACATTACAGAACGCCGCCGCAAAATACTGAGATCGAAGCAGCGTTGCTGGGCGCCTTGCTGACCCATGACCGGGCGTTGGAAAAGGTCTCGGAGTTTTTGCGGCCCGAGCATTTCTTTGAGCCGGTACATGGACGAATTTACGGCGCAATCGAGAAACTTTCCGAGACCGGCCAGGTTGCGAGCCCACTCACGCTGAAACACGTCTTCGAACGCGACGAAGCCCTCGCCGATGCGGGGGGTGCGGAGTACCTGTTCGACATTGCGGCCCATGCCCCTAACGTCATTAACGTCCAGGACTACGGACAAACCATTCACGACCTCTATCTCAAGCGGCAACTGATCACGCTTGGCGAAGACATGGTCAACGATGCTTTTGCGCCCGATCTTGACGACAAAGCGCCGCAACAAATCGAAGCAGCGGAGCAGAAGCTTTACGACCTCGCGAATATCGGCGAGTTGGAGCGCGGTATCGTCGATCTGAAAGACGCGGTAACCGAAGCGATCAAAATGGCCGCCGAGGCCTATAAGCGCGACAGCCATGTGGTCGGCGTTACGTCGGGATTCAAGGATCTGGACCTTAAACTTGGGGGGCTGCACCCCTCTGACCTGATAATCCTCGCCGGTCGCCCCTCAATGGGCAAAACCGCACTGGCGACCAACATCGCCTACCACGCGGCGGCGGCCTTCAAGGAAACCACCAACGACCAAGGCGAAACCACCACCGAAGGCGGTCATGTCTTGTTCTTTTCTCTGGAAATGTCCGCCGAACAGCTTGCGGGCCGTATCCTCTCGGAGCAATCGGAGATACCGTCGGACCAAATCAGGCGCGGGGACATCCGTCAGGAGGATTTCGATCGACTGGCATTGGCAGCTCAGGAGCTGAACTCACTACCGCTCTATATCGATGACACACCGGCCCTGACCGTTTCCGCGCTTCGCACCCGTGCCCGCAGGCTCAAACGCCAGAAAAAGCTCCACATGATCGTCATCGACTACCTGCAACTCTTGCAAGGGGGCGCTTCAAGTCGCAACGACAATCGGGTTCAGGAAATTTCCGAGATTACCCGCGGCTTGAAAACACTGGCCAAGGAATTGAACGTGCCGGTATTGGCGCTGTCACAGCTTTCGCGCCAAGTGGAAAACCGCGACGATAAGCGCCCACAACTCTCGGACTTGCGTGAATCCGGATCGATCGAGCAGGACGCCGACGTGGTCATGTTTATCTATCGCGAAGAATATTATCTGGAAAAGGCCGAACCGATCGTCCGTCCGGATGAAGACAGCATCAAATTTTCGGAGCGCTCGCAAAAATGGGCCGAACGTATAGAACAAGTGCGGAATACCGCGAGCGTAATCATCGCCAAGCAGCGCCACGGCCCGGTCGGCACGATCGAGCTTTACTTCGATGGCCGCTTCACCCGGTTTGCCAATTACGACCGCCACCATGACGGAGACGGCTTCCCCTAACGACGATGGCTCCCTGAGCGTCCTAACGGTCGATCTCGGCGCGATCGCCGCAAATTACGCACTGCTCGTCAAAGAGAGTGCACCGGCGGAGTGTGCCGCTGTCGTCAAAGCGGATGCTTACGGCTTAGGCCTCGAACCGGTCGCACGCACTCTAGAACGCGCCGGCTGCCGAACCTTCTTCGTCGCTACTTTGGACGAAGGCCTCGCACTGCGGAATATTGTCAACCACGACATCTACGTTTTTGCCGGCGTGGTGCAACACAATGCCGAACTTCTCGCGTCGAATTCATTGCGGCCAGTGTTGAACGACCTTGAACAGCTCAGGCTCTGGCGGAAACACACCAATGCCCCTGCGGCCGTTCACATCGATACCGGCATGAACAGATTGGGATTTCCCCCGATAGAAGTCGATATGTTGCGCTCCGACCCGACCGAGCTCGACAATTTCACGCCCAAGCTACTGGTCAGCCATCTCGCCTGCGCCGACGAACCCACACATGCCATGAATGCCGAACAACTGGAGCGCTTTCGGACCGCACAGACAATCTTTCCTAACGTACCTGCATCTCTAAGCGCCTCGTCAGGCGTTTTCCTGGGCCCAGAGTGGCATTTCGAAATGGTTCGGCCCGGCTTTGCGCTCTATGGCGGCAATCCCCAGCCAACGGGTGCCAATCCAATGCAGACCGTGGCCCGCCTCAAAGCGAAAATTTTGCAATGTCGAGCGATAAGCTCGGGTGAATCGGTGGGATATGGCGCCACCTTTCGTGCCGACACGCCTCGCCGAATCGCAACAATTTCGACCGGCTATGCAGACGGCTTTTTGCGCGCACTCAGTAACAAGGCCACGGCGTATATTGGCGAAAATCCAGCACCGCTGGTGGGTCGGGTTTCAATGGACTTGATTGGCATAGACATTACCGGCATAGACGGCGTAAAAGCTGGTGACTGGGTCGACTTGCTCGGCCCAAATTACGGCGTCGATGCACTGGCGCGTGATGCGGGGACGATCGGATACGAAATCTTGACCGCATTAGGCCAAAGGCATCGGCGAGTTTACCTTGAGGCCGACGCATGAACTTCCTGCAGCTTACCGGTGCGACGATCCTAGGCTTCTTCCGTGCGGTCGGGCATATCACCCATTTTACCCTTGTCGTAATTTCTCACTGTTTTCGGCCACCGTTCTATTTCCGCCTAATTTGGCGCCAAATGGTCGAAATTGGCTACTATTCGCTGCCAGTAGTGGGATTGACCACGGTGTTCGCAGGGATGGTGCTTGCACTGCAAAGCTACACAGGCTTCGCACGCTTTGCCGCAGGCGCGGAAAGCAGTATCGCGAAGGTCGTGGTGCTCAGTATTACCCGGGAACTGGCACCGGTGCTGGCAGGCCTAATGGTCGCCGCTCGCGTCGGTTCCTCGATAGCCGCCGAAATCGGTACCATGCGGGTTACCGAGCAAATTGACGCCCTGACAACGCTTTCAACCAACCCATTTAAATATCTGGTAACGCCGCGCATCCTCGCAGGCATTGCGATGTTGCCGCTGCTGATACTGGTTGGTGACATGATCGGCATATTCGGTGGCTATA
>DLVK01000562.1:0-3171 GCA_003444235.1 Rhodospirillaceae bacterium | reverse complement strand
TAGTTGCGATGAAGGCGATTTTGATGACCGGCGCTGCTGGCGGTATTGGGAGCTATTTGCGCCCCGAGTTGAAAGGGAAATACGCGCTGCGGCTGTCTGACCGCGAGACAATTTCCGATCTTGGCGAGAACGAGAGTTTCATGCCCGCCGACTTGACCGATCTGGATGCCGTCTGCGCGGCTGTGGACGGTGTGGATGGCATTCTGCATTTCGGAGGTCATGCGAGCGAAGGTGTTTGGGAAGATATTCTCGACGCCAACATCATTGGTATGCGCAATGTTTATGAGGCCGCTCGGGTCTGCGGTGTCAAACGAGTTGTTTGGGCGAGTTCCAACCACGCGGTCGGGTTCTATCGGCGCGACCGGACGATCGATCATATTGTCTACCCCAAACCGGACAGCCGCTATGGCGTCTCTAAGGTCTTCGGCGAGGCGATGGGTAGCCTGTATAGCGACAAATATGGCCTAGAGGTCGTCAACCTGCGCATCGGCAATGTCGCGTTTGAACCGGTTGACAGACGCCGTCTTTCGATCTGGATCAGCCCGCGCGATATGGCGCAACTCTGCGCGATCGCTCTCGATCACCCGGATATACGGTTTGAGATATTCTATGGGGTGTCGGACAACGCGCGCAGTTGGTACGATAACGCGAACGCTGAGAAATTTGGATACGTTCCGCTTGATCGCAGCGAAGATTATGCCGAAGCTGTTCTGGCGAAAGAGCCGCCCGCCGCATAGGATGATCCGGATGAGACGTATCAAGGAGGTGCCTATGTCTCCGTTGAGGCAGGCGGTGGGCAACCGAGGTCTGAAGTCGTCTGACGGCGCCCGCCTACGGCACGAAACGTCGCGGCCTCAGACCTGCGTGGAACCACGTTAACAGTGTGACAATATCGAAGACTGGGACACCAAGCGCCAAATGGAGGTCGCGGGGGTAGGGACCCATATTCGTGCACTCTAGGACGAGGGCGCCGATTTCGGGGTGCCGGTTCATCAATTCGCAACCGGCGGCGACAATGTCGTCGCGCGACGCGGCGACGTTGAGAGTGTGACTGCCACCGGTAATGGACTTGGTGAATTCGGTGCCGCCTTCGGTGCCGATAAACGGCGTGTCAACCGGGGCATTGACGGCCTCGAAATGCGCTGGTGTCAGGTTCTCAGAGGAAATCGTAACGACGCCAACGCGTTTGCCGGGTGGCAGGGTTCGCTGCACCCATGGCACCTGCATCAATGAAGATGTCGCAACCGGAACATCCACAGCCGACGTCAGGCGTTGTTGGAAAAGTGAGAGAAAGCCGCAACTGGTCCCAATCCCGTTCGCGCCAATCTGAACAAGTTCCCGAGCGGCATCGATGAAGACGTTGTGGAGGCCTGCCCCCTTTTGTTTAACCACACTGTATGCGGTGGCGCCTGGGACCACCTTGTAGAGGACGGGAAAGGGGAAGGTTGCAGCGTTGCCGACATCACCGTGGATCCGCGGAAATTCTGTTTCCAGCATGAGGATGCCGAGCGTTGCTCCGTAGACTGTCTTGCCGCCGCGCGGCGCGGATTCGTTGACCGTCATTATGGTTTATATCTACGTGGACGCAGCCCGCCATGGAACCACGTGAGGTAGCTGACGACATCGTAGACCGGGAGACCGAGGTCCAGATTTACGTCGCGAGCAAACGGCCCCATGTTGGTGCACTCCAGGACCACGGCGCCAATATTCTTGTGCTCGGCAACCAGCCGGCGACCGGCGTCGACCAAATCGTCCTGCGCTGCCGGAAAATCCATATAGCTGCCGTCATCTAACACGGTTGTCGTGAATGTCTTGCCGCCTTCCGTGCCTACAATGGGCGTGTCGAGAGGGACGCCCACAGCTTCCAGATGAGCAGGCGTCACGCTTTCCTTTGATATGGTGATGACGCCGACCCGCTTGTCAGGGGGGAGTGTGCTTTGCACCCAAGGAACCTGCATGAGTGAGGAACTTGCGACCGGAATACCGGCAGCCTCTGCGATGTCGTCTTGGAAGAGTGAAAGAAATCCGCACGTGGTACCAATACCGTCCGCACCCATCGCCACGATCTCTTTTGCCGCGCGTGCGAAATCTTCCTTGAGACCGGCCGCTCCCTTGCGCACGACCTTATCCGATGTCGCCCCCTCAACGACCTTGTAAATCACCGGGAAGGGCCAGGTTTCGGCATTTCCAATGTCGCCATGGATCCGCGGGAACCGCGTATCGAGCATGAGAATCGCGAGTGCCGCGCCGTAGACGGTTTTGCCAGGTCGTGGAGCAGATTCGTTAATCTTTTCGGTCATTGAGCGAAGTTTACCTTTCTTAATAACGCCCCAATGACATTAACTGATGGGGGTTGGAGGTGAAAGATGTACGAGACGCGAACTATTGCGGAATGGGCCATCGGCCTGAACCTTTCCGAAATACCCGAAGAGGTGAAGGCTCATGCGCGGCGATTCATACTCGACAACTTTGGCTGTCAGGTCGCCGGCGCGACGCTTTCCTGGAGCAAGGACTACAGGGAGGTCATTACCCGGACGCGCTCTGGCAATGCGGCGACGGTGGCCTACTTCGGCGATCGCCTTGCGCCCGATGACGCTGCCTTTCTCAACAGCGCCTTCAATCATGCCAACGAGACCGACGATACGCATTTGAAGAGCCCGACACACCCGGGCGGCATCGCGGTTCCGGCGGCACTGGCCATGGCGGAATATGCTGGGGGTGATGGAGAGAAACTCCTCCTCGCTGTGATCGCTGCCTATGAAGTGCAGATTCGTCTATCGTGGGCGTGTTCGCCCCATCTTATCTATAAGGGGCATCATCCGCCGGTCGGTGTCGGGCCGTTCGGTGCAGCCATCGCCGGTGCGATTATGAAGGGGTTCGATCTCGATACGACGATCAATGCACTTGGAATCGCGGGAAGCCACTCGGCCGGGCTCATCGAATATACGAAGACAGGCGGCTCGGTGAAGCGCATCCATAGCGCAATTCCGACGCAAGCAGGCGTGCGAGCCGCTTTATTTGCCGAGATCGGTATTACCGCGCCTCACACGATCCTCGAAGGAGAGAAGGGTTTTTGCAAAGTATTTGCCGGAGAGTATGACCTTAGTCGATTGACTGACGGCCTGGGCGAGATATGGCATCTGCTCGACAATGGTCTGAAACCATACAGCT
>DLVK01000226.1:0-4514 GCA_003444235.1 Rhodospirillaceae bacterium | reverse complement strand
GGTTCCGGAAAGGTCGGTCTGCGAGGAGCTGTTGCCTGGTCCGTGACCGCGGCCAAAGTAAATTGCGCCGAACCGTTTGTGGTGGAACTGTATGTCCGCGTGGCGAATGTCGAAATCATTGTCTAGGCCATCGTTGATATTCTGCTGCTGCCGATTATCGTGGGCCGATCGCATGTTCCATTCGTAGCGAAGCTTTAATTTCAATGATTTATCGATATCACCCTCGGCTGTGACCCCCATCCGAGATGACGTGTTGCCGTTTTCCGAGTTTCCGAATCCGGTGGCTACACCATTATCCACTATCGAAGCCGTTCGGGTAATTTGCCCGTACATTTTCAATTTCATTTTTTTGCCGCTGGAAACGACCTTCGGTGCTTTCGACGGATCTTTTTTCTTGGCGAATGCCGGTAATGCGATTGCACATGCAAGTGCCGTACTTGTCAGCAATACCTTATTTAATTTTGCCATTTGTTATACTCCCCATGGCCGAAAACTAGCGCAAAGGTGGCCAAAGGTGAAGGTTAAACTGCTGGTTTAAAATGGTAATTGTAAATCTGTTATATTTTGAAATCGGAACGATAAAATTAAAGGTGGAATTTGGATAAGCCGATATTGGTAGTAAATTGGCTGGCCGGGCTGCCAACGCGATTTGTGTAAGGCGGATTTGAGCGATCGGATTTCTTAATCGCGTAACATGTACGGTAGGGTGACTAAATCTGAACTGTATTTTTGGCGGGGAGAGCGCTTGTGAAACCGGAAATCGTATTAAATTCAAACCTAAATGACGCCAGCGTCGCTTTGCTGGAGGAACACTACACTTGCCACAAACTTTATGACGCGGAAGACCGGGATGCGTTACTCGCTCAAGTAAAGGATGACGTGCGCGCCTTGGTGACCAGTGGCTTTCGTGGGTTCGATAGAGCATTGGTGGAAGCTCTGCCTAATCTCGAAATGATTTCGATTTGGGGTGCCGGATTGCAGGCGGCCGATCTCGATGTGGTCAAGGAGAAGGGCATTATCCTTACCAACACACCGGATAATTCTCGTATCGCTGTTGCCGATCTTGCCATGGCTCTTTTGCTATCGGTGGCACGGCAATGCGCCGAGGGTGATCGTTTCGTGAAATCCGGCGATTGGGCCAGCACGTCTTTCGACGAGCAAGGGATCGGGCTCTACGAAAAGACCTGCGGCATCGTCTCGCTGGGAACGATCGGCCGCGCGGTTGCTCAACGAGCGGCATCCTTCGATATGGACGTGATCTATTATGGGCCCAACAAAAAGGACGATGTCGCGTATCGCTATTTCGATGATTTGTTGGATATGGCGAAGTCATCGGACTTTCTAATGGTCTGTTGCCCGGAGCTACCGGAGACGCGCGGGCTCATCACCGACGAGATTATCCGTGCGCTGGGCTCCGACGGCATTTTGGTCAATGTGGGCCGAGGCATTTGTGTCGATGAGGAGGCATTGATCGTGGCCTTGGAGGAAAAAGCAATAGGTGGAGCGGGGCTCGACGTATACCAAACCGAGCCGGACATACCGGAGCGTTTGCGGGCGCTCGATAATGCAGTGCTGGTGCCTCATGTGGGTACCGGTACGCGGGACATCCGCAATATTCGAAAAGAAATGTGTCTCAAGAACCTGCAAGCCTTCTTTGCGGGCGAGCCGGTGCCGGCAGCGGTCTACGTGCCGTAGGAAGTGAAGCGACAATGAGTTTTTTGCAGGTCATTTATGCAAGCGCAGCCAGTCACAAGATGAGCCCCGAAGAACTGGCGGAAATTCTTGAAGTCGCGCGGACCAAGAATACCGAAATAGGTATATCGGGTATGCTCGCATACCATGAAGGGTCCTTTCTTCAAGTCTTGGAAGGACCGGAAGAAAAGGTGGAAACTCTTCTGGAAGTCATTAAGCAAGACCCAAGGCACAACAAACTTCAACTTCTTCTGAAACATAATGTTTCTAAAAAGGAATTCGGCGACTGGTCGATGGCGTTTGTGGATACGTCCGGTGCTGCGGGGACAATGGAAGGTTTTCTCGGCTACGAGCGCGAATTCAATGCTGCGATCGGTGGCGATAAAGCGACTGCGGCCAAGGTCCTGCGCGATTTCAAAGATGGCGTGTGGCGGCGTTTCGTCGAACGCAAGTAATGGCCGCTTTACGGCCAAGGCTGGATGCGCGAATTTGAAACGACCGGCAAGCACGCGAGTTCGATTTAGCGCGAGGGGCTATCGGAAGAAACCGTGTCGGTTTCCGACAAATTATTATCAATGACCTGTAGAAACGGTGTTGCGAAATCACGGAGTTTGGCTGCCCCCACCCCATTGACCTCGGCAAATTCAGATTCCGAACGTGGCAAGCGGTGCACCATATCGATGAGAGCTCGATCGGGAAAAATTACATAGGCGGGCACGTTTCTCTCTTTCGCGAGTTGGAGCCGCAGTTGCTTTAGTTTTGCGAGCAAGTCGTTTTGCGGGCTGCTCAGCGGCGGCCCTTGCACGGCGGAAGCGGACTTACGAGCTTTGGCGGACGTGCGCTTCACCGTATCCGCGCGGTAGTGAAAGCTTTCCAATCCTTTTTCCAGCGACATGCCCTTTTCGGTAATTTTGAGCCCGCCGTAGTTCTCTATATCGATCCGCAGAAACCCGACCGCGACCAGCTGGCGGATAATCGAACGCCATTCCTGCACTTTACGATCACGACCTTGGCCGAACGTCGACAAACGGTCATGTCCCGCCTTGAGTGCTTTTTCTGTTTCGGTGCCGCGCACCACGTCGATGATATGAGCAGTGCCATACATCATCCCGGTTTCGCGAATGGCCGTAAGCAGCAATTGCGCATCCGTGGTGCCGTCCAGTCGCTCTGCCGGATTAAGGCAGAGATCGCAATTGCCGCAGGCCGCACTTTGTTCGCCGAAATAATCGAGCAGCGTGCGGCGCCGACATTCCGGCGCCTCGCAGTACCCGAGCAGCGCATCGAGCCGTTGATGTTCGCGCCGCTTACGGTTCTGGTCGCTATCTTCTTCCTCGATGAAGACCCTTCGCATGCGCATGTCCTGCAGTCCGTAGAGCATATGTGCGTCTGCCGGTGCGCCATCGCGCCCGGCGCGGCCTATTTCCTGATAGTAGGCCTCGACGCTGCCCGGCAGATCCGAATGGAATACATATCGAACGTCCGATTTATCGATCCCCATTCCGAAAGCAATGGTGGCGACAATGACGACACCGGGCTCGGTCATGAACAGGTTTTGATGATGATCGCGCGCCTCCGCAGTCATGCCCGCGTGATAGGGGAGCGCGTGTACGTCATGGCCACAAAGAAATATCGCAGCGTCCTCGCATTTTTTACGTGACAGGCAATAGACGATCCCGCTTTCACCCGCATGGGAGTTGACGAATTCCAGCAACTGGCGCTTCCAGTCGCGTTTCATTTCGACGCCGAGGCGGATATTGGGGCGATCGAAACCCAACACCGTCGAGTCCACGTCTCCGTCGAACAGCTTTTCGACAATGTCCTGGCGGGTAACCGCATCGGCGGTTGCGGTCAGAGCGGCGATAGGAACCCCGGAAAACTTGCTTTTTAGATCGCCCAGCATTTCATATTCGGGCCGGAAGGCGGGCCCCCATTGTGAAATACAATGGGCTTCGTCGACGGCAACTAATCCAATTTCAAGTTTGGAGAGCGCCACCAGCATGCGTTCCGTCATCAGTCGCTCCGGCGCCAGGTAGAGTATCTTCAGGTCACCGTCGATGACTCGGTGCCAGACATCGACATTCTCCTGCCGGTCCTTGCTCGAATTGATACTGTCGGCGGCAACGCCTGCCAATTTAAGTGCGGCAACCTGGTCCTGCATCAACGCGACCAAGGGAGAGACGACGACGGTGAGACCGTCTCGGATCAAGGCCGGTACTTGGAAGCAAAAACTCTTACCAGAGCCGGTCGGCATGACCGCGAGTGCATTGCGGCCCCCCAGCAAGCAATCGATTACCTGCTCTTGGCCAGGTCGAAACTCGTCGAATCCGAAGACGTCTTTCAGAATTTGATGTTTGGCGATCGAGGGTGGCGTCATGAAAAGAAGTTGGGTCGGCTAGCGATCTTTTCAGCATAGCGCCCTTTTTTCAAAGCGCGAGGCGCATTTCGATGATTTTCGCATTTGCCTGTGGACGACTGGCGGTAAAGCGGGGTAGGGCTCTAGCGTGAAATCATTACGTCGATCAGGAGAGCAAAGGCATGACAGGCGCGATTACTGCGGAAGAGTTTCCGGCTCATTGGGTAAACCTTGTGAACGCAGGCGATGCCGCGGCTGTGTTGGCGCTATACGACGAAGGCGCGTCTTTGCTTCCCACCTTTTCGCCCGTACCGGCGGTTGGGCACGAGGAGATCGGCGCTTACTTCGCAAAGCTGTTGTCGCATGAGGGGGTGGGTGTCCGCCTCGATGAAGACTCTGTGGGTGCAGCGCAAACGTCCGATGGGCTCGCGGTTGCGTATGGTACATACGCCTTTTTCTATAGGCTCGA
>DLVK01000443.1:0-3318 GCA_003444235.1 Rhodospirillaceae bacterium | reverse complement strand
AAAAGAGCGGCCGCATCTTCGCGATGCGGCCGTTTTTTTGCCTGAAATCAAAGAAATAATCGGTAACAAAGAGTGATTTGAGGGTGTGACTCTCAATTGCTAAACACGATGCTGAAAGTCGTTCGAGAGAATGCGACAAGACGCCATAACCTGCTCACTATTGGGGAATCTCGTGGAGCATACAAAAACCGTCTCGCAAATTGGTGCATCTGCCGTGCCTGAAAAACCTTCCGGCCTGCGCCAAACGACTCTCAAGAATCATATTCATTGCAGTGGTATAGGCCTTCATTCGGGCAACAAGATTTCGATGTCGCTATATCCGGCAGAAGCGGATACGGGCATCGTTTTCCGTCGCGTCGATATTTCGGGCCACCGCGCAATCATTCCGGCGCGGTTCGACCGAGTTACCGACACTCGTCTATGTACGACACTGGCCAATGACGACGGCGTCAAAGTAGCGACCGTGGAACATCTCATGGCAGCGCTTGCCGGTTGCGAAATCGACAACGTGCTCGTCGAGGTCAATGGCGCAGAAGTGCCGATTATGGATGGCAGCGCCGAACCTTTCGTATTTCTGATCGAATGCGCCGGTACCGTCGAACTCGATGCCCCGCGTCGCGTGGTTCAAGTCACCCGCGAAGTGTCGATTATGGAAGAAGCAGGTGAGGCTTCCCTTGGGCCAGCAGAAATTGAACCTTCGGGTCTCACCATCGATCTGAATATCGATTTCAAGAATGCTGTTATCGGCCAGCAAAATCTCACCGTTACAGTTTCCTCCAACAGCTTCAAAAACGAAATTTGCCGTGCGCGCACGTTTGGCTTCCTTGAGGATGTAGAAGCTCTGCATCAGGCGGGGCTCGCACAGGGTGGGTCTCTTGAAAACGCCGTCGTAATTAGTGGCAGCGAAGTCCTCAATGAGGGTGGTCTCCGCTTTAAGGACGAGTTCGTGCGCCACAAGGTTCTCGATTGTATTGGCGATCTTTACCTAGCCGGCAATCCGTTGGTTGGTAGTTTTTCCGGGCTGCGCACCGGGCATGATCTGCATAACAAGCTGCTGCGCCGGTTGTTCGCAGATCGGAGTGCCTGGAACCTCGTTCCGTTGGATGAGTTTGTTGAAATGCCGACTCCACAATGGCAGACGGAAGACCAGCGGGCGATCGCCTAGACTCAAAATTTCCCCACACTTCCACGGTACCGCTGCAAAGCTCTTGGTAGGAATTCTGCGGCGGTGATGCTATATACAATATTGCTGGTGTGCGCCCTGAGCGCCCGCATTTTTGGGTTAATTTGCCGGACGAATTTCAGTCGGCGAACATAGGTTCAAGACCTCTATGACGGCAAAAACTACGGCAAATTTCGGCGTATTTTCGCTGACCGGGCGTCGCCTTCGTTTTCCACTTTTAATCCTGACCTTTTGTTTCGTCGCTGGCTGCAGCGATACGATGGATTCGATCTTCGGTAAGCCCGAAGAAGAAAAATACAAGGTTCCGCGAACCGTGGAGCAAATCTACAACGATGCCATGGATCAGCTCCACGCGGGATGGTACGAGACCGCAGCCGAGCAATTCGACGAAGTCGAGCGGCAATATCCATACTCCGCCTGGGCGACCAAATCGCAGCTCATGGCCGCATACGCGCAATATCTCAACAACCGCTATGACGAGGCCATTATCGCGCTGGACCGGTTTATCGAACTGCATCCCGGCAACCGAGACGTCGCGTATGCGCATTACTTAAAATCGCTGAGTTATTACGAACAGATTTCCGACGTGGGTCGAGACCAAAAGATGACCCAACTGGCACTAAAATCGTTGAAGGAAGTCGTGCGGCGGTACCCAAAAACGCCCTACGCCCGGGACGCCCGCATCAAGATCGACCTCACTACCGATCACCTTGCTGGCAAGGAAATGAATATTGGCCGCTACTATCAGCAAAAGGGCGAATATCTCGCCGCGATCAATCGCTTCCGCCGCATCATCGAACGTTACCAGACCACGAGCCATACCCCGGAAGCACTCCATCGGCTGACAGAATGCTACCTCGCCCTTGGCATAACAGACGAGGCGCAAATGGCGGCCGCCGTGCTTGGCCATAACTATCCCGGTAACCCTTGGTACAAGGACAGCTATGCCCTGCTCGAAGGCAAGAAGTTAAAACCCCAGAAAAAAGACGGTTCGTGGCTCAGTTGGATGTGGGATTGGGCACTGTAGGAACATCAGCATGCTGACCGCGCTCAGCATTCGTAACGTAGTCCTCATCGAACGCCTGGACATAACATTCGGCCGGGGTCTCTCGGTGCTAACCGGCGAGACCGGCGCTGGCAAGTCGATACTGCTGGATGCGCTTGGCTTGGCGCTCGGTGCCCGCTCGGATGCACGCCTTCTCCGCCATGGCAGCGAACAGGCCACTGTCGTTGCGCAATTCTCAACCATCCCGGAAGGCCAAACCGCGCTGTTGTTGGAAGAGCAAGGCATCGAAAGCGAAGGCGAAATTCTAATGCGCCGCGTCCTGGGCCAGGATGGGCGTACCCGCGCTTTCGTCAACGATCAGCCGGTCAGCATCGGTTTTTTGCGGCAGCTCGGAGATGCTCTCGCCGAAATTCAAGGTCAGTTCGACGAGCGCGGCCTGATGGACCAGGCAACTCACTTGGATGTGCTTGATAATTGCGGCCGGTTGAGTGAAATGCGGCAAGCGACCGTCGATGCCTTTGCCGAACTGCAGGAAGCGCGCCGAGATTTGGCAATTGCTACAGAGGCGGCACAAAAAGCAAAAGACGACGAGGATTTTTTGCGCCACTCCGTCGCCGAACTGCAACGGCTTGACCCTCAACCTGGCGAAGAAACGGAACTCGCCGAAACTCGCCAGCTATTAATGAATGCGGAAAAGGTCGCGGACGCGTTGAACGCTGCGTTTGAAGACTTGGAAGGCGATGGCGGGGTCGAGAACCGGCTCAGGAAAGCACTTGCCCATGTGGAACGCGGCGCGGAGAAAGCCGGATCTGCTCTAGATCCAGCAGCGCAAGCCGTCGAGCGCGCGGTTATCGAAACCGAAGAAGCGATCGGTGTGTTGCGTGATTCGGCCGCCAATATGGACCTCGATGGCAAGCGCCTTGAAGAAGTCGAGGACCGGCTCTATGCGCTACGCGACGTCGCCCGCAAACACCGGGTCGAAGTAGAAGCGCTGGCAGCATTACGAGAGGAATTCGAAGGTAAACTCGCCTTGATCGAAAATCAGTCCGACCGCATCGACGAATTGGCGGCAAAAGAGAAAAAACTCCGCTCGGCCTACATCGAAAGGGCAACCGCATTACGCAACGCT
>DLVK01000501.1:0-3290 GCA_003444235.1 Rhodospirillaceae bacterium | reverse complement strand
GCCGATATACATGCCGGGGCGCTTTCGCACCGCATCCAGCCCGCGTAGCACCTTGATGGAATCGGCACCGTAATCGTCGCCGTTTTCGGCTGGGTCCATGTTAGCTGCTGTATCGCTCATACTATCCTCGTTCGATGCGGCGTTCAGGCCGCCGATGCGTTGGGCATTTCCGTTAGGGTTGCGTTGGCAACGGCCACATACTGCGCCTTGTTGCCAAACGGCTCGAAAAGGCTGATGTCGGTTCCGGTGAGCCAGGCCTGGGCGCCAAGTGCACAAATTTCAGCGAAAAGTGCGGCGCGCCGTTCCGCATCCAAATGCGCTGCCACTTCGTCCAACAACAAAAGCGGCGTGCGGTTCCGTTCCTTCGCCTGGAGGCGGGTATCGGCAAGAATGATAGCGATCAAGAGCGCTTTTTGCTCACCGGTGGAACATTGATCCGCAGGCAGATTTTTTGCCAGATGTGTTACTGCAAAGTCGCTGCGATGCGGCCCAAGTTCGGTTTTTCCGGCATCGCCGTCTCGACGGCGATTACCTTTGAGAGCCTCGACGAACCTTTGTTCCGCATCGAGTGCGGGCATTTCATTTAGCCAGTTCTCAAGCGTGCCCGTGGCGACGACACCCGCAATGGGGAATGGTCCAGCTGCAGACAAGGAAGCTTTGTCTAACCGGGCGGCCAACTCGCGCCGTGCCGCGGCGATCGCGATTCCACGTTCGGCCATGGTTTGTTCCAGCGAATCGAGCCAAAGGTCGTCGCCCTTGGCCTCGCGCAAAAGCCCCATTCGTTCGCGCATGGCGTGATTATAGGCGCTGACCCGTCCCGCATGCGCGGAGTCGAAGCCGAAGGCCAGGCGATCGAAGAATCGCCGCCGCGCCGTTGCTCCCTCGACGAACAAACGATCCATGCGCGGCGTTAGCCAGACCGCACCGATAAATTCTGCGAGCGCGTTCTGGCTGCTGGCATCGGCGCCGTTGATACGTACTTTTCGTCTACGTTCGCTTGCTACATCGCGTCCGGTGCCGATTTCGATCGGGCCGGTCGGGGTGCCGATCGATGCAGCAATACCCCACCCGTTAGCTTCATGGCCGTTTGCTTCATCGCGCCTGTCCATCTCGCTCAGTCGCGCTCGGCGTAGACCACGCCCGGGGGCCAACAGTGATACTGCTTCCAAGAGGTTGGTTTTTCCGGCACCGTTGGGCCCGGTCAGCACAACGCTTCGGCTATCGCTTTCCAGGCTAACGCGGTCGTAACACCGAAAATTCGTCAATGTCAGTTTTTGCACGGCAACCTTGGAGCCATGGTCGCCCGGTAGGGTAACCACCGAGCATACGTCGCGGTCACTTAACGCCAGGTTTGTGTCCGGTGCGCCCTGCACTTAGACCCGCATCGGCATAAGAACGTAAAGCGAGGTAGGGTCGTCGGTATCGCGCACGATAGTCGGCGACGCCGAGTCCGCCATCACAAATTGCGCATTCGCCCCTTCGATTTGCTGGGCAATATCGAGCAGATAACGGGCGTTAAAGCCGATTTCTATGGGTCCTTGCGAATAATCGACCTCGATTTCCTCGGAAGCGGTGCCGCTTTCGGGGCTTGATGCGGATAGCACGATGTTGCCCGAATCGACGGAGAGTTTGATGGCTCTGGATTTTTCGGTCGAAATCGTCGCAACCCGATCGACCGCCGCGGCAAACTCGTCGCAGTCCACCTCAAGCGTCTTATCATTGCCGTCGGGAATGACCCGGTCGTAATCGGGGAATGTGCCGTCGATCAACTTCGAGGTCAGCACCACATCGCCGAAGCTAAACCGTATTTTCGTATCCGACAGCGCAACTTCCACATCGGCCTCGGTTTCATCGATCAGTTTGCGAAGCTCGCTGACTGCCTTGCGTGGCACGATGATGCCCGGCATGCCATCCGCGCCGTTGGGCAAAGGCATTTCCACCCGTGCCAGCCGGTGACCATCGGTGGCAACCACGCGCAACACCGGGATACCGTCCGCTTCCGCTTTATGAAAATAAATGCCGTTAAGGTAATAGCGTGTCTCTTCGGTCGAGATCGCAAATCGGGTGCGGTCGATCAGCATACGCAGTTCGTCCGCGGGCAGGGTAAAAACCGTCGGCAGATCGCCGCCGCTCATTTGCGGGAAATCTGTAGTCGGGAGTGTTTGTAGGGTAAATCGCGACCGGCCCGATTTTAAAATCAGCTGGTCGTCCTCGCCGGACGCGTCGAGTTCAATTTGCGCACCTTCGGGCAGTTTACGCACGATGTCGTAAAGCGTATGGGCTGGCGCCGTGGTCGAGCCACCATTTTCCGAAGCCGCGTCGACGGATTCAATGATGGCCAAATCCATATCGGTCGCGGTTAACGCCAGCTGGCCGTCTTGGGCACTGAAATGCACGTTTGATAGAATGGGAATCGTGTTGCGTCGCTCGACAACGCTCTGCACATGGTTCAAAGACCGTAGCAGCGCCGCGCGTTCAATCGTCAGTTTCATTGTTATTTGCGTCTCTTGCCAAAAGTAAATGAGGCTAGATGTCTGCCCCTCGGAGTCCGGATTTTCCGGCCCATTTTCTGCACCGAAATTTTAGGGAATCACGATTTGAAAACGGACAAAAACTATAGCACAGGGGCAGGCCCCCTGCAGCAAATTTCCAAAATTAGCGCCGCGGCGGGCTAGTTTTATCGCATTGATTTTTAGTAATAAATTTAAGGCAGCGCCGGTTTGCGCGCCAACGATACCGAAATCCGGAGGTCTAACCTTCAAGCATTCGCCGCAACAGCTCGATATCCTCGGCAAAACTGTTGTCGGTGGCACGTAATTCTTCGATCTTGCGCACCGCATGCATCACCGTGGTGTGATCGCGCCCACCAAATTTACGCCCAATTTCAGGCAGCGATCGCGAGGTCAGTTGCTTCGAAAGATACATTGCCACCTGACGAGGACGGGCGACGGCGCGGGCGCGTCGCGAAGAATACATTTCAGACTGGCGGATATTGTAGTGCTCGGCGACCCGTTTCTGGATTTCCTCGATTGTTACGCGCCGATCATTGGCGCGGAGGATATCGTGCAATACTTCTTGAGTGCCTTCGAGGCTGACCGGTCGACCGACGAGATTCGCATAGGCCACGATGCGGTTGAGCGCGCCTTCCAGTTCGCGCACATTCGACGTGATCTTGTGTGCCAGGAATTCCATCACTTTGGGCGGAATCTCGGACTCGAGCTGTTCCGCCTTAACCTGAAGAATCCCTAACCGCAGTTCGTAGGTGGTCGGGTGAATGTCTGCGACGAGGC
>DLVK01000094.1:0-9310 GCA_003444235.1 Rhodospirillaceae bacterium | reverse complement strand
CCTGACCCGGCTTGTCGATCCGCCTCGCCCGGCCTTTACGAACCGTCTCCAGCGCGTTACGGCCAGGTCCGTAAATTCCGGCTAGGCGAAATAAATGCACCGGGATTTGATTGGCGTGCCACAAATCGAGCCAGGCATCTTCCGCCGCCACTCGGCGGCGTCCCCGGTCTCCGGTGGGTGTCCGCGCCGACTCTTCATCGACCCAGCCACCGTCACGATTGCCATAGACGCCGGTGGTGGAAAGATAACCCACCCACTCGAAATGCGATTGGGATGCGATGTCGGCGCCATGACACGCCAATACCGAGTCGCCCTCGGGGCTCGGCGGCACCGAACTTAAAATGTGCGTCGCCTCGAAAAAATTTCGCGGCATCGGCGTCATCGGCGCAGTCCCATCGAAAAGTTGTGCCTCAATACCGTCCTTGGCCCAGTCGGCCGCCGCCTCCTCGCTCCTGCAGGTGCCGGAAATGTGCCAACCGGCCGGCTTCAGCTCGGCGGCCAAACGGCGCGCGCTGTAACCCAGCCCAAAACAAAACAGCCGCTTGCTGGAATCGCTCATTGCCTAATCGCCCCTTGCAATGGCCGTCGCGAGCGACGACCTTTAGCATCGATATCAGGAGTAACATAATGGCTGGCCCTTGCCACCGGCACTTACTTATCGCTGTTCTCTGCGCGTTTACGACCGCTCAAACAGCGGCTGCCCAGAAGCTTGCTCCGCTCGGAGAAAGTGAATCCTATCGCAAATGCATGCGCCTGGCGCGCAGCGCCCCTGACCGGGGATTCGAGGAAGCGCTTCGCTGGCAGGACCATGGAGGTGCCGAGGCGGCTCGCCATTGTGCCGCGGTTGCACTCATTCATCTTAAGCAATTCCAAGAGGCGGCCAAACGGCTCGAAAAGATCGCCGCTGCGCTGCCAAAATCCGCACCCAACAAAGTACGCGCTCAATTAATGTCGCAAGCGGGTCAAGCTTGGTTCGACGCCAACAAGCCCGAACGTGCCCACGCGGTTCAATCCTCGGCACTCAAGCTGGACGCCAAAAACCCGCTGATTTGGATCGACCGTTCGGTAACTCTCGCCAGCCTTGGACGCTTCAAAGACGCCATCAAGGATTTAACCGCCGCATTGGAATTGAACCCCAGGTCTGCCGACGCTCTTACCTTACGCGCCAGCGCCCACCGCTTCGCCGGCGACATGCCGGCGGCCCGCAGGGATATCGTGCAGGCGCTCGCGATCGCGCCGACCCACGCGGAGGGGTTGCTCGAAAGCGGCATACTGATGCGACTGGCCGGAGATAAGGTGGGCGCGCGTCAGGATTGGCTCGAATTGATCGAACATCATGACGGGACTCCGGCAGCCGAAGCAGCCAAACGCAACCTTGAAAAGTTGGACGTGAAGACCCGTTAATGCGGGATCATCAACGGATCAAAAATCCGGATCGGCGTAGTGGCGCGGCGGCGGATACCCGGGAATATGGTCGGCAAGAATTTCACGAAAACTGGGCCTGGACTTCATCCGGGCATACCATTCCTTGGCGGGACGGTGCTCATCCCAGGGCACGTCCCCCAAATAGTCAACGCAGGAGAGATGTGCCGCCGCAGAAATGTCCGCATTCCTCAGGGTATCGCCTGCCAGCCATTGTCGTTCCTCGATTAGCCAGCCGATGTAATCGAGGTGATAGTGGATATTGGCCGAGCCGGCGCGAATAGCTTCCGAACTCGGCTCGCCCATTTTTAAGAACCGCTTGAGAATTTTTTCGTCCACCAGATTGGCGGTAACCTCGGTTTGAAACTTTCCATCGAACCAGGACACCAAGCGCCGGGCCTCGGCGCGATTTTCCGGCGCACCGCCGAATAACTGCGGTTCGGGGTATTTCTCATCGAGATATTCCGCGAGCGCATAACTATCGCAAATGATCTGTCCGTCGGGCTCCTGTAAAACGGGTACCGCGCCGGCGGGATTCATCGCCAAAAACCCTTCGCGCCGCTCCCACACCTTTTCCAGCTTCATATCGAATTGAAGCTTTTTTTCCGCCAGCGCTATGCGGACTTTGCGACAGCCGGGCGACAGCCAAAGGTGATAAAGAATGCGCATTCGAAGAACTATTCAGATTGCCGGTTAAAGACGAACATCGAGACCACAACGGTCCATACCGGGGCAATTTAGCACAACGAATCAGCCATTTTGGTATGTTATGTATGAATCGCTGTTCAAAGTGCGAGGGGAGTTGCAGCGTCTATGGAGCTTTATCAGCTCGCCATCCTGGCTGTCGTACAAGGCATTACGGAATTTTTACCGATTAGCTCGTCCGGCCACCTGGTGGTCACTTCAAAGGTACTCGGTTGGCCCGATCAGGGATTAACGATCGATATAGCGCTCCATTTCGGAACTCTTGGCGCGGTGCTGGTTTATTTTTGGCGTGACATTTGGCAGATGGTTCTGGGATTGGGTCGCATGTTCGTCGGAAAGCCAAACAAGGACACCAAACTCGCACTGAACCTAATTGTCGCGACCATTCCCGTCGCCGTCATCGGTTTTACTGCGCGCGACCAGGTTGAAGCCTATTTCCGCAGCATCGAAGTGGTCGCTTGGGCTACCTTTGGCTTCGGTATCCTGCTTTGGATCGTCGACAAGATTACGCTCACCATCCATCGCAGCGAACATCTTACGGTTTTGCACGCCGCGTTTATCGGCATTGCACAGATATTGGCATTTATCCCCGGGGCCAGTCGTGCCGGCGTTACCATGACCGCGGGTCGACTTCTCAGTATGGAACGGGCCGAAGCGGCACGATTTTCGATGCTGCTCTCGATCCCAACTATCGCCAGGATCTCTGTCATCGCAGGTCTCGACCTTTATCAGCAGGGAAATTTTGCTCTCCAACGCGAAGCGTTGATTGCCGTCGGCCTGGCCTTCGTCGCCGGTTTGATCGCCATCGCCGGCATGTTGCGCTGGCTAACCCATTCGAGCTTTACACCCTTCGTGATCTACCGGCTGCTACTCGGCGGGTTTTTGCTGTACTGGGTCTATGCTTAAGCGCTATGCGCTGCTGAACCGGCTAAATCGGCCGCCCTTGCAATATTGATCTAGATAAGTGGGCAGGATCGACTCGACCGTTGTCGGTTCGATGCCGAACGGTTCAAATCCGTGTGTCCCATCGGCCAATATATTGTCGGTCTTGAGCAATGTGACCTGATCGCGGGTCAACGGCGGCACCGGCAACAACTCCGCAAAGAAAGCACCGATCGTCGCCGCCCAGAATGGTATCGGCAATAGCAAATCCTTGCGTCCTGTCCCATCCAGAATCAATTCCATGATTTGTTTGAAACTGTATACCGAGGGCCCACCCAGCTCGTAGGTGTTGCCTCCCAGGTCGTCCTTTTCGAGCGCAACAACCAAAGCTTCCGCGACATCGCCGGCGTAAACCGGCTGAAACTTCGTGCCGCCGTCACCATAAATATCAAGCTTGCCATCTCTAAAACGCGGCGGCGGGCAGCCAAAAACCGGCAATGCCGGCAGCAGACAAGCCAACTCGGCAAACCGGTTAAAGAAATCGTCCTGCGGCCCGAAGATCACGCTCGGCCTTAAGATTGTTGCTTTCGCGAAGCAATCTCGTACAGCCGCTTCGCCTCCCGCTTTGCTCTGGGCATAAAGAGAACGCGATTCTTCCGATGCCCCGAGCGCGGACATATGGACCAGGCGCTCGACGCCAGCCTCTGCCGCCGCCCGAGCGATGTTCTCCGCACCGGCTCGGTGAACCTTGTCGAAGCGCTGCTTGCCGCTTTGATACAGAATTCCGACCAGATTTATCACACCGTGGGCACCATCGATCGCAGCAGCGACCGATTTTGGGTCGCGAATATTAGCCTGCACCGGCGTGACCTGGCCCACATCGCCCATCGGTTTCAGAAAAAGGGCACCTTCCGGAACGCGCACCGCGGCACGGACAAGATAACCCCGCTGGGCCAATCGCTTGACCACGTAGCGGCCGATAAAGCCGGATGCACCGAACACCGTTATTAGTTTTGCTGCCATCGCCCGGACTTGCTTCGCCTCACTCCAAACACATACGCCGCGACAGATTTTCCTCAGATATACAAAGCCCGGCCGCGCAAAACCAGAGGAAATGCTGTTGACAACCGCTTTCCGGCGGGCCATCACTCTCGCCCACTTGGCCCAGGTGGCGGAATTGGTAGACGCGCAGGTTTCAGGTACCTGTGGGGGCAACCCCGTGGAAGTTCGAGTCTTCTCCTGGGCACCAGCATTTCGCCGGTCCGAATCACGGCGAATCCGCCTGCCGCCAGACAAAGGTTAACGGTGGTAATCCGGTCCACGACGGCGCTATGATAGGCTTACAACCTAAGAACTAGGCTAACTATTTAGGATAATTGACCCTTGAGCGTTCATTTTCATCGGGGTGACCTGCCCAAAGATCTCGATCTCGGCAATGTTATCGCCGTCGATTCGGAGACAATGGGCCTCAATCTACATCGCGACCGATTATGTGTGGTGCAACTGTCCGGCGGCGATGGCGACGCACATGTGGTGCAAATTCCACAGCATCATGATGGAGCGCCCAATCTGGTCAAGCTGCTGTCGGACCCCAAAACCACGAAATTATTTCATTTCGCACGCTTCGATGTCGCCGTGTTGAAATACTACCTTGATTGCGATTGTCAGCCGGTTTGCTGCACAAAAATCGCTTCGCGCCTGGTGCGTACATTTACTGATCGGCATGGCTTAAAGGATTTATGCAAGGATTTGCTCGGCATCGATATATCGAAGCAACAACAGTCCTCCGATTGGGGTGCGGACGAATTGAGCGAGGCACAGATGGAATATGCGGCGAGCGACGTTCTCCATCTCCACCAAATTTGGGAAAAACTCGAGGAAATGTTGGTCCGCGAAGGTCGGATGGAGCTAGCTCAGGCAGCGTACGATTTTTTGCCGACCCGCGCGGCGCTTGATATCGCCGGCTTTGAAAACGACGATATTTTCGCACATCATTAAACCCGAAACGGGGTATCGGCGTGTATATGCGCGCCCCCGAACCGGACCGGTAAAATGACTGCAGTCAAAAAGAAAAATTCGACCGCGAGCGACGTGGACTCCAACACCGCGACGTCGCCGGAAGTTGCCGCCGCCACCCGGGTGTTGCGCCTCGAGGCCGAGGCGATCCAGGCGCTCGCCGACCAAGTCGATGGCGCGTTCGGCGAAACCATCGAGATATTGCATCAAGTAAGCGGTCGAATAATCGTCACGGGTATGGGCAAGAGCGGGCATATCGCGCGTAAAATCGCGGCGACCTTAGCCTCCACCGGCAGTCCGGCCCAGTATGTCCATCCCGGCGAGGCCAGCCATGGCGATCTCGGAATGATCACCGACGAGGATGCGGTTATAGCGCTGTCCAATTCCGGCGAGACCGACGAACTGCGCGACCTGATGGAATATTCCCGCCGCTACTCGATTCCGTTGATTGCCATTACCAGCCGCGACAACAGCACGCTCGGTGACATGGCCGATACGGTTCTACTGCTGCCCGATGTGCCCGAAGGGTGCCCGATGGGCCTAGCACCGACTACGTCGACCACCGCAAGTCTAGCCCTTGGCGACGCGATCGCAGTCGCGCTTTTGGAACGAAAAGGTTTTTCGGCAAATGATTTCCGCGTACTCCACCCTGGCGGCAAGCTCGGCAGCAGTTTGCTTCGGGTTTCGGACTTGATGCATTCGGGCGAAGAAATGCCCTTGGTCGCACCAGACACTAAAATGAGCGAAACGATTGTGGAAATGACCACCAAAAGTCTCGGCTGCGTGGGCATCATTGACGATAATCGGTTGGTCGGAATTGTGACCGATGGCGACCTTCGGCGACATTTGGAAAGCGATCTTCGTGAGGTGACCGCTAATGACATCATGACAGCGTCGCCCACCACAATTCGCTCAAACGCGCTGGCCGCAGAAGCGCTGGCGGTGATGAACGAAAAATCTATCACCAACCTCTTCGTAATCGACGAAGGCGCCGAAAACCCGGTAGGCGTTTTACATATTCACGATTGTCTTCGAGCCGGTTTGGTGTAGCGCCATGGACTCAACGTCGATGCCGCCACCTCCCTCGCCACCACACGCGCCCAAGCCGGCTCCGTCTCGCACCCAACAACGCGACCTTGCGATCTCCGCGCGTCAGGACGTCAAAATGTCACCGTTCTATGGTCGATTCGTCGGCACGATGCGGGTTTTGTTGCCTACCGTGGCAACCGGGCTGATCTTATTAGTTTTGATTTGGCCGCAACTCGACGATCAGCAAAGACGATTCACATTGGGCCCGGCCAAAATCGATAAAAATGCTGCCAAGAACCTAACCATGCTAAATGGCCGCTACGCGGGGATGCTGGAAGAAAAACCGTTCACGATCACCGCCAACAAGGCGCACCAAAAAAACGCGAAGGATATGGAATTTTCGCTGCAGGGACCCAAAGTAGATATCATGATGCAGAATGGGTCCTGGGCTGCAATAACCGCCAAAGACGGATTCTACGACCATAAAAAGCAAGTTTTGGAACTCTCGGGCGGGGTCAATGTATTCCATGACACCGGTTACGAATTTCGCACCAAAAATGCGGTCGTTGATTTAAAGGCCGGCGACGCGCGCGGGGTGGACCCGGTCGAGGGGCAAGGCCCCCTTGGCAATCTCAAGGCCGAAGGGTTTGTACTGTTCTACAAAACAAAACGAGTCATATTCACCGGGCGCTCCAAACTAACCTTGTTTCCACACCGGATGAAGGAAGGATGATCAGCCGCCGTTCGGTCTATATTTTCGGATTTATAAGTTGGTTTGCGCTCGGCTTGGCCAGCGTTGGCTACGAAGTAAGCGCGCAATCTGTCAATATTCCGCTCGTCGATGGCGCAAATTCCTCTCCCTTGGTGATCGAGGCCGATGACGGGCTCGAATGGATTCCGAAACAGGGAAAATATATCGCCCGTGGCAATGCCAGGGCCAACCGAGGCGCAGTCACACTCCGTGCAGACGAACTAATAGCGCATTACCGTGATACTAAAGGCGGCCAAGGCCAAGAGATGGTCCGGCTCGATGCGAAAGGCCGGGTCAAGATCACGTCTATCAATAAAGACGCCAAAGGCCGTCGAGCGAAAACCACCGCCACCGGAGATATCGCCGTCTATCACGTCAAAGAATCGGTTTTCGTGCTCAATGGTAAGCGCCTTCGTCTGGTTTCGCCCCAAGGCGTACTCACCGCGCGCGACAGTCTCGAATATTGGGACAAGCGACAAACTGCCGTTGCGCGAGGGAAAGCTGTCGTTAGCCAAGGCAAGCAACGCCTGCACGCGGATATTCTTACAGCCTACATCGCCGATTCGTCTGGCAAGAGAAAGACAAAATCCGCATCCGCTGGTCAGCGGGTCAACCGGGTCGATGCTTTCGGCAATGTCCATGTCTCGGTGCCCAACGCAATCATTCGCGGTGATAAGGGCGAATATTATCCGGGCACCAGCGTCGCAACCCTGCGCGGCAATGTGAAAATTACCAGTAATAAGAACCAGCTAAACGGCGACACTGCACGGGTAAATCTAAAAACCGGTATCTACCGGCTCATCGGCAAGCGCGTAAAAGGTTTGATCACACCCAACCGGACGCGATAGTAATGGGGTATACGCAAGCTAGCCGAGAGCGCACCGCGACGTGAACAAACCGCCGAACCCGCCACAAAACCCTCCGGGAAACCCGCCCCATCTGAGGCCGGTGGCTCCGCAAGGGAACCAGCAAGGCGCGCAGGCGGCAGGCGAAGGCCCGCAACTGGTCACATCTAATGCCGGGTTGGTAGCCCGAAATCTCGGAAAACAATTCAAAAAACGTCCGATCCTGCGCGATGTCAGTCTTTATCTGCAGCGCGGTGAGGCAGTCGGTCTTTTGGGACCGAACGGTGCCGGAAAAACCACCTGCTTTTACATCATCACCGGCTTAATCGCCGCCGACTATGGCGCCGTGATGATGGATGGTCACGATATAACCACGCTTCCCATGTATCGCCGTGCCCGGCTTGGCATTGGTTATCTGCCGCAGGAGCCATCAATCTTCCGTGGCTTAAATGTCGAACAGAATATTCGTGGCGTGTTGGAGGTGGTCGAAGGCAACCGCGAACGTCGCGAAGCAATGTTGGAAGCATTGCTGGCGGAATTTTCGATCACCCATCTGCGCCGCACGCCGTCCCTGGCACTCTCCGGCGGCGAACGTCGACGGGTCGAGATTGCTCGCGCACTTGCCTCGCAACCGAATTTTATCCTTCTCGACGAGCCCCTTGCCGGCATCGATCCAATTGCGGTGCGTGATATTCGCGAACTCGTGATTCACCTAAAAGACCGCGGCATTGGCGTATTGATTACTGATCACAATGTGCGCGAGACCCTTGATGTGGTCGACCGCGCTTATATCCTTCACGATGGTCGGCTCTTAATGGAAGGCCGCCCGGACGAAATCGTAGCGAACAACGAGGTTCGCCGTGTTTATCTTGGAGAACGGTTCAGCCTTTAGCGGCTGATCCTATTGCCTATGGCCCTTTCGCAGCGCCTCGATCTGAGGCAATCGCAAAACCTTGTGATGACGCCGCAACTGCAACAGGCGATCAAGCTACTGCAGTTTTCGAGTGTTGAGTTACGAGAGTTTGTCGAAGGCGAATTACAAGAAAATCCGATGTTGGAGCGCGACGAATCCTCCGGCAGCGATCGCCGCACCGACGATAGGGCCCTTGAAGACACGACCGCGGGGAGCGCGGAGTCGGGCACCACAGAAACCGGCGATGAGCCTTCGCCTCCGGATACGCTTGAGTTTGCGACCGGCGAAGCAACAACGAACGAATCTGAAAGCCCACTCGATATCGATCACGACACGGTCTGGGAAGGCGAGAGCCCGACGGACGCGGCCACCGCTCCTAGCGATACGAACGGCATGGATTCAAGTCTCTCGCTGGATCGGTTTAGCGCCGGCGCTGGAGGACGCACCGATTTCACAACACCGATGAACGATATCGAGGCGACGCTTAGCGAAGACAAATCTTTGCGCGATCACCTCACCGAGCAATTACTGGTCGATCTGACCGACGCGAGGGATCGCATGATCGGCCGACACTTGATCGAATCGCTGGATCAATCCGGCTGGATTGTTACCCCGCTTCCGGACGTCGCCCAAATGCTCGGGTGTTCGGAACAACGGGTGGAGCGGGTATTGCAATCGCTCCAGAAATTCGATCCGCCGGGCATATTTGCGCGCGACCTAAAAGAGTGTCTCGCTCTGCAGCTTCAG
>DLVK01000514.1:3444-3648 GCA_003444235.1 Rhodospirillaceae bacterium | reverse complement strand
CTCACCCATGACGAAGCCATCGCGATCCACATCCCATGGCCGCGACGCTTTTTCGGGCGTGTCGTTGAAATTAGTCGACAAGGCACGAGACGCTGCAAATCCGGCAATGCCGATGCGGCAAACAGTCGATTCAGCACCTCCCGCCAGCATCACGTCCGCGTCTTCCCACATGATCATCCGGGCAGCATCGCCGATAGCATGCGC
>DLVK01000514.1:0-3143 GCA_003444235.1 Rhodospirillaceae bacterium | reverse complement strand
GGCAGCATCGCCGATAGCATGCGCTCCCGAGGCACAAGCGGTCACGACCGAATGGTTCGGCCCACGAAATCCAAATCGAATGGATACCTGCCCAGAAGCAAGGTTGATCAAATCGGACGCGATGAAAAACGGACTTACCCTTCGCGGCCCTCGCTCATGCAAAGTCACCGCCGTTTCCGCAATTCCCGGCAATCCACCGATGCCGGAACCGATCAGAACACCGGTACGATCGAGTGCTTCTTGCTCTTTGGGCAGCCATCCGGAATCACGTACCGCCTCGTCTGCCGCCGCTATCGCGCAGACGATAAACCGGTCCATCTTTTTTTGATCTTTGGGCGCGACCCATTCGTCCGGATCAAAGCAACCGTCCTCTGACCTTCCGAAAGGGGCCTGGCCGGCAATTTTACAGCTTAAGTCCGATGTCTCGAAATTTTCGATCGCGGTAATACCGCTCTCAGCAGCAATTAAACGCCGCCATACGTAATCTACTCCAAACCCTAGTGGGCAGACGAGACCAAGGCCTGTAACGACAACCCGTCGCATAGGATCAATCCATGACCTTATCCGTGAGCAAAATCCGCCTTAGTGCCGATCGGCACTTAAGACGACTGGTCTTCAATGAAACCGATGGCGTCCTTGACGGTGAGAATCTTCTCGGCGGCTTCATCGGGAATTTCGCACCCGAATTCTTCCTCGAACGCCATCACGAGCTCAACCGTATCCAGGCTGTCCGCACCGAGATCGTCGATAAAACTCGCATTGTCGGAGACTTTGGCCTCGTCAACGCCCAGATGCTCAACGACGATTTGTTTTACGCGGTCGGAAACGTCACTCATGGTCGTTAATTCCTTCTCCAAAATTGAAAAACGAACCAATTAATCGAAGCCGCTATTACGGTCCCGATTGGTTCGGAAATCCCGTCCCCTTGGGGAGCGGGCGTGTGGTATCACGATTCCGTTTTAAATGCCAACACCCAGAAAAGCCATATTCAATAGGCATCAAAAGGTCAAATCATGGCCATGCCGCCGTTTATGTGCAAGGTCTGCCCAGTCACGTACGCGGCCCCATCACTCGCGAGATACACCGCTGCTCCGGCAATATCTTCGGATGTTCCCAAGCGTTTCGCCGGAATTGCGCCCAACAGCTTCTCTTTAATCGAATCGCCCAACCCCTCGGTCATCGCGGTATCGATAAATCCCGGCGCTATGCAATTGGCGGTAATTCCCCGCGGCGCAACTTCCTGGGCAATCGATTTGGTCATACCGATCATGCCTGCTTTCGATGCCGCGTAATTAGCCTGTCCCGCATTGCCGGTAACGCCCACGATCGACGTGATATTGATGATACGGCCCCATTTATTTTTCATCATCGGCCGCATGGCCGCACGGCTCAGCCGAAACACGGAAGTCAAATTGATGTCGAGTACAGCCGCCCAATCTTCGTCGGTGAGGCGCATACTAAGCATATCCCGCGTTATGCCGGCGTTGTTGACCAGAACATCGAGTGACCCCAATGCCTCTTCGCTTTCCTGGATGAGCGTATCGGCTGCGCCCTCATCGCCGAGACGCGCCGTCACCACATGTGCCCCGTCGCCGAGTTCGCCCGCCAAAGCATTCAAAGCATCCTCGCGGGTCCCCGAAAGGACCACCTTGGCGCCCGCTCCATGCAAGGCCCGGGCGATCGCGCCGCCGATTCCACCGGATGCACCGGTTACGAGTGCACCTTTTTCCGAAAGATCGAATAGATTGCCCATTTTTAAAGCTCCTTTACCACAGCCTCGAAATCATCGGGCTGCTGCAACGATTTGCCAGACAGTTCGCGGTCGATGCGCCGCGCAAGTCCGGACAACACTTTCCCCGCACCGGCTTCGATCAGTGTATCTACCCCTTGGTCCTTCATATAAAGGACGCTTTCCCGCCATCGCACCATCGCCGTTACTTGCTCAACCAATTGCGCACGGATCCTGTCGGGATCAGTCACGGAGGTCGCGCTGACGTTGGCAACCAACGGTACAGCAGGCTGACGGATGGAAATTCCTTCAAGCGCCTCGGCCATAGCATCCGCTGCCGGTTGCATCAAAGAACAATGGAAAGGCGCACTGACCGGCAGCATCACCGCCCGGCGCGCACCTTTTTCAGCGGCAACCTCAACCGCGCGCTCAACGGCTGCCTTGGTGCCGCTCACCACCACCTGGCCCGGTGCATTGTCATTCGCGCAATCGCAAACATCGTTGTCGGCGGCGCCCTCGGCGACCTCTTGCGCCACTTCCAAATCGAGGCCCAGCAAAGCCGCCATTGCCCCTTCGCCAACAGGCACCGCTGCCTGCATTGCCTGGCCTCGGCGTTTCAACAGTCGGGCGGTATCGGCAAGCGTTATCGCCCCGGACGCGGCAAGCGCAGAATATTCGCCGAGCGAATGGCCCGCCACGAATTGCGCCTTGTCACCAAGACCTACACCGCATTCCTCATGCAAGGTGCGGATGACCGCTACACTCACCGCCATCAGAGCGGGCTGGGCATTTTCGGTCAGCGTCAATTCGTCTTCCGGACCCTCAAACATCAACTTCGACAGTTTTTGTTCGAGCGCATCGTCGACTTCTTCGAAAACCAGTCGGGCCGGTGAAAAAGCCTCGCCAAGCGCGGCGCCCATGCCGACCGCTTGCGACCCCTGACCCGGGAAAACAAAGGCGTTTGTCATTGGAATTCTTTCCTCCCCAATTTCCGCCAATAGCGGCGGCGCTAGTCATAGCTTGTGGCTTGGAACTGTCAAGAAAGTGCCACCCGCACAAGTTTTCAGAGGCCCTCTGAACCGGCTTTTTTTGCTTTAGATTAAACGAGATGTGTGTATAGTGCCCGCCGCAATAGCTACCCTTGATGGGTAGCTGGACTATAACTCCTTGCTGGCATTGAATGAATGCCGGCTAGGATCGGTCGGTCGGGCAATTGGTTGGAAGGTTAAACGGACCAACGCGCGACTCCGATCCGAGTACAGCCAAAGGGAGCACAAGCATGGCGCTTTACGAAAGCGTATTTATTGCGCGTCAGGACGTTTCGGCTACTCAGGTCGACAGCCTGGCCGACAATTTTGAAAAAATCGTCTCCGATAATGGCGGCTCGATCGAGCGCCGCGAATATTGGGGTTTG
>DLVK01000107.1:0-3270 GCA_003444235.1 Rhodospirillaceae bacterium | reverse complement strand
GCTGGCCAACGGTTTTTCGGGTGACAGACCCCAACCCCTCGCCAAGATGGAACAGCAGCCCGCGCACAGTCGCCGGGCACTCGGCCGCCAAAAGGCCTGATAGCGGTTTGAACTCGCCCTTCAAATAGAACCTAAGCCAATCGGTCAACCGTCGTTCGATCCGCCGGCGCAGCGCTTCGTCCAGATATTCGTTTCGATCGAGGACGATTTCGGGCTGAAGCGCGGTCGGCCCCGGTTTGAGACGCCCTACCGGCGCCCGCTTCCACAGAACACGCCCATCCTTGTCGAGACGGAACGCATTATCCTGGGAATCGATCAGGGCTGCCGCTCGTGTACCCATATCCTGGCGCAGCGCCTGTCGGGCGGCAGACATGATCGCCTTGTCGGCAAGCGCATCGGCCGACGGCACGAATTTCAGGCCTTCCAACCGCCCCACTTTTTCGCCCTCGACGACGAGAATACCTTTCGCCGTCACCGCCGACAGCAATTCTCCATCGCCGCGTTTGCGGTCAAACAAAGCCGCGCGGCGGTCGACGAATTGTTGGGTCAGCTTCTGATGCAACGCATCGGACAGTCGGTCCTCGATCTCGCGCGCGCGCGACTGCCAATGCTGGCTGTCATCAAGCCAATCGGCGCGATGGGTAATGTAGGTCCAGGTGCGGATATGAGCGATGCGAGTGGTGAGAGAGTCGATCCCGCCTGCCTCCGCTTCAAGCTGGCCGATCTGTGCCGCGACCCAATCCTCCGGCAACTGGCCATGATGGCGGTTGAGATTGAGATAGACCTCGCGCAAAAGCCGCAAATGGTGATCGGCAAGCATTTTGCGAAAATCGGGAATTTGGCAAACCTCCCAAAGCTGGCGCACCGCCGCCGGGTTGGTAGCAATATCTGCGATTTCCGCATCGGCACTAAGTTGGAGAAGCGCGTCGTGATCGTCAGCCATGCGAGCCGGTATCAAATCCAGACGCGCCGGCGGCTGCTCCAAACTCTTCAAAAGCCGTTTCGGCGAATTGAAATCGAGGGAAGCGTTACGCCAATAAATGTGTTTCAGCGATTCGAACCGGTGGTTTTCAACCGCTTCGACAATTTCCTCGTCCAGCGGTTTGACCTCATTGGTAACGCCAAAAGTACCGTCATTCATATGCCGACCGGCGCGACCGGCGATTTGGCCGATTTCCGCCGGGCTCAAAGGTCGCGGACGCTTTCCATCGAACTTGCGAAGGCCGGCGAAGGCAACATGATCCACGTCCATGTTCAGTCCCATGCCGATGGCATCGGTCGCGACCATGTAGTCCACTTCGCCTTCCTGGTAGAGCGCGACCTGGGCGTTACGGGTGCGGGGGCTAAGAGCACCTAACACCACGGCAGTGCCGCCCCGTTGCCGCCGGATCAATTCGGCGATGGCGTAGACCTCATCGACGGAAAAGGCGACCACAGCCGAGCGGCGCGGCAGGCGGGTAATCTTGCGGGGGCCGGAATATCTGAGGGTCGAAAATCGCTTGCGATCATCGATTTCCGCGTCCGGCACCAATTTGTTAACCAGCGGGCGCATGGTATCGGCACCCAGAAACATCGTTTCCGCGAGACCACGTGCGTGTAACAGACGCTGGGTAAAGATATGTCCGCGTTCCGGGTCGCCGCACAGTTGGATCTCGTCGACTGCCAGAAAATCGACCGGCCGATCCATGGGCATCGATTCAACGGTGCAGACAAACCAGCGCGGATTGTCGGGTATGATCTTTTCCTCGCCGGTGATCAGCGCTACGGAATTTCGTCCTTTCAGGGAAACGATACGGTCGTAATTCTCGCGGGCCAACAGACGCAGCGGAAAACCGATCATGCCCGACGGATAGCCCAGCATGCGATCGATCGCGAGATAGGTCTTGCCCGTGTTAGTGGGGCCCAAAACGGCGCGCACGCGCCCATGGGAAAAACCGCCGGTCATAGGTCAAGTGAAAGCGGATTCCGGACCAAGGTGCAAGAGAGAATCCTAGTCCCTCCGTCGCTCCTACCCCTCTACCAACGGAACGAACGCGACCGGCAACCCGCAACTTTCGACAAGTGAACCATCCAGCGCTTTTTCGAAGACCATCAGTTTCTGGCCAGCGAGCCGCCCGCCATTCGGTATCACCAGGCGTCCGCCGGGTTTGAGCTGTGCCACCAGCGGCTGCGGCAATCTCGGAGCGGCGGCAGTAACGATAATGCCATCATAGGGCGCTTCTTCGGGCCAGCCCTGCCAGCCATCGCCTTCGTGAATGGATACATTTACATAACCTTGCGAGGCCAAGCGGTCGCGAGCGGCAAATGCCAACTTCGAGATGCGTTCGACCGAGACAACCTCGGCCGCGAATTCCGCCAACACGGCGGATTGGTAACCGCAGCCCGTACCGATTTCGAGCACCTTGGCCTCTTCCGGTATCTGCAAAAGATGGCTCATTGCAGCGACGATATAGGGTTGGGATATTGTCTGACCGTGACCGATCGGCTGCGGACGGTTGTCATAGGCACGGATTTTCAATTGCTCCGGAAGGAATGCCTCGCGCCGCACCGCCCCCAACGCTGCAATTACTCGGGAATCGAGGACGTCCGCACCGAGATAAGATGCGGTCTCGGCCGCCTGATCGGCGACATGTTTCAGTAAAATCGCCTTTTCGGCTTCGAGATCGGGCAATTTCGCCATTTCTATCCACTTTACCCCATGGACCTCCGAGGCTTTGCCCCCTTGCAACAAAGCCGGTGCCGTCACATATAGCGGCCAAAGGCTAACTCGAAAGGGGAGTTTCACGCCATGGCCAAGGCAAGCAGCAAGAAAAAGACTGAAAAACTGTCTTTTCAGGCCGAAGTCAGTCGGCTTTTGCATATCGTCGCTCATTCGCTCTATTCCGAGCGCGAGATTTTTTTACGCGAGTTGATCTCCAACGCTTCCGACGCCTGCGACCGGCTGCGTTACGAGGCACTGACGAAACCAAAACTCACCCAGGGCGATCCCGATTTTCGCATAGATATCAGCACCGACGAAAAGGCGGGCACAGTGACCGTCACCGACAATGGAATCGGCATGAATCGCAAGGAGCTGATCGATAATCTCGGCACCATCGCCCGGTCCGGCACGGCTGCGATGCTGGATAAATTGTCCAAGGACGGGAAGGACGATTCCAAAGGCGATATAAATCTAATCGGTCAATTCGGCGTCGGTTTTTATTCCGCCTTTATGGTCGCAGACAAGATAGAGGTAACAACGCGGCACGCCCACGAAAAGAAAGCTTGGAT
>DLVK01000059.1:0-3558 GCA_003444235.1 Rhodospirillaceae bacterium | reverse complement strand
GCAAGCCACCATCACTAGAAGTCACGTCCAATGTCGTTAAATCTCGGTCATATTCCCGGGCCGCCTGCTTCGATGCCAAAGATCGGCAGGCGGCATGGTCCAACTCGGATTGGTTTTTTGCAACGCCGGCCTTGGTCCAGTGCCGGCGCTCCTGGCAACCAGCAACCGCTAGCAAGATCAATGCAGCGCAAAGCAGCTCGTTTGATCGCCATCTTAACCCGACGATATTCCGAATTCTCATACCGGTTTGTAGCACGAAGCGTTGCCGGTCGCTCGTTTGATGGCTCCGCAAACGTTGAATTGATCCGCGCAATACCCCTAAATCTGCCAATATTTTTATGAGGAACGACAAAATATGGAAATTTTTGCTGTGGATGGCATAATCTCTGCATCCACTTTGGTGCCGCTCGAGACTTCGGGGTTCGGAGATGAAAGATATTAAGCCGATTGTTTGCGCTGGCGCGCTCGCGCTATCGCTCTCTGCATGTCAGTTACTTGGCGACCGTGACAACCAAATTGCCGGCGCAACAATTGCCGGCACGGGTGCCGGTGTTTTGCTGGCTGCTGAACTGTACGGAACCGGGACCGGTGGTGCCTTGGCGATGTTCGCCCTTGGCACAGTGGGTGCCGCCACCGGTTATTATTTAGCTAAGAAATTGTTACCGCAGGAGAAACAAGCGTTCAACGCCGCCGCCTATCGAAGTTTGGAAAACGCCAAAATCGGTGAGACGGTAACCTGGCGCGATGCGGAGACCGGAAATCACGGTAGTTTCACGCCGACGCGGGAATTTACCGACAAACAGGGACGTGTTTGCCGTCAGCTAAAATCCAGTATTACGGTCCATAGCGATACCGCGAACACGGAGAAGGCTGCCTGCCGCCTCCATGACAGCGCTTGGCAAGCGGCCTAAGCGAATTTCGCTATTTTTTGGCTATAAAAGAAGGGCCGTGCGATTGCACGGCCCAAGTTTAGGGAGGAAACGCCCAAGAGAGGCGCCCTGCATTAGATACATTGCGCCGCAGCAAGGCTGGACGAGCGCATGCTGCAATGCAATATATTGCAATTTTAATCTAAAAAGACAACCCCCGTCACATACAGCGATGCAATAAAATCAAACATTTAAAATTTTATTGCGCCAAGCAGCGCATTTTTGCAACGCAATGTCGTCTAGTCTGGAAAAACGCCGGCTAACCTACGCTCAACCGGCTGGATCGAAAAACGGCACCGGAGTCACACGTAGTTCTGCCTGACCGTTGCCTTCCAGCTCGATGATGGCTAATTCCCCCTCCACTGCTAGGCCCGGAGTCACGTATGCCAGTCCTATCGATCGGCCGACAGTGGGAGAGAACGCGAATGATGTTACATGTCCGCCTGTGCGGTCATGGTCCAGCACCGTATCGCCGGGTCGAATGCGGTGGTCGACGCCTGCGCTCGAAAGCGCCACCAAGCGGCGCTCAAGACCGCGCCAATGCCAAAGTCCCTTTTTAGACAATTCGCCCTCGATCAAAATTTTTTCGGAAACGCCGGCAATCGAGGCAATCTCAGCAATATTGGTAAATGCATCGACGTCGCGATATGGACAAAGCGTTCCCTTTTCCAAGCGCAGAGTATTGAGCGCCGATTGTCCGATTGGTTTTAGTCCGAGTTCTTCATCGGCAGTCGCAAAATGAGCCCAAACCCGTTCGGCTACCGCTTGCGACATCGACAACAAATAGCCCGGCTCACCCAATCGGTCAGTCGCGGTGACGGTAATGTCGCCGGAAGATACATCGGGCAATGGCCCGCTCACTTCGGTCAAGGCAGACAAGGCAAGATTCTCTGCGGCGAGATCAGCGTTAGGACCTGCCAAACCGAATAATGCAAGGTCATCCGTGCAGTCATCTATCCCGACTGCGAGGTCGAACCGGTCGGCTACGTCAATTACGGATTGGCGCACCACCGGCAGGGTTGAAAAGGGCGTCAACAAAAGCGCATCGCCCTCATCGAGATCGATCAGCTCAATGATAGAGAGCACAACCCCATGCGCATCGATTAGAACTCGCTGTTCGACACCCGACTCATTTCCGCGGGCGCTTGACTCCTCTGTATTTGGCGAGCACGGAAGCCCCAACTGCGCCGTCATCCGTTCGAGGTCAGGGCCATGCAGGTGAAGTTTCCCCCAACCGCTGTAATCGAAAAATCCAGCCTTTTCACGAACCGCGATGACTTCTTCAGCGGTTGCATCAGCCCCATTCGTTCGATAACGCTGGGCCGCCCAATAAAAATTCTCGAGTGCCATCTCGGCGCCTTGCGCCAGCTGCGCCGCCTCAGCCGGGCTCCTTCGCAGTCTCCGCTCAGCTCCGGCAGCAGCAACGGATAATTCCATTGAGTTGCTTTGGGTCTGAAAATAAATTTCCGGATGCGGTGCCTCGGCAACCATCGGCGTGTGGTCGGCCATGAAATCGTAAACGTTGAGGATTGCCTGATCCGCAAGAGTATCGGAATTGCCAAGTCCGAGATCTCGGCATAGCCCCAAAACGGTGGGGCGACCCTTAGACAGGCCGGTGTAAACTTGGTTCACTGTAACTTCCGATGCGAAATCAACGAACGCAAATTCTGAAACTAACGCTTCCGGCGACACGTTGTTTGGTTCGAGGCGCACCTGCGTTACCGATGCGGAACCGCTAGTGCCTTCTCGCGCCAGTTCGCGGCCGCTTTCGATCGCCTGATCTATATCCCCCCATCCCCCGAGGGCACCGGCCAGCCCCACACCATCGGGGATATCGAATAGGCTCAATGCAGCATCCGTCGGGCTGTAGCTCAAACGGGCACCAGCGTTGATCGCAAGCTCCAAATTTGGCACCGAGCCTGCCGCGATACATAACAAATCGCATTCAAGGTCGATCGGCTTGGTTTGCGCTTTATCGGCGCGGTTGAGATACTCGATGGTTACAGCGCCAAGATGACGACCACCATCGCTGGCATGGGCGGCGCGCACGCCATAGCCGTAACCGATTTCCACTCCTCGCCCCACTACCGCATCGCGCCTTGGATCCGATTGGACGCGGCATTGCGGATCCAACACCGCCTGCACCTCCACTCCGGCATCCAACAGGTCTAATGCCAATCCAAAACCTTGGCCGCTATCGACAACCACCACTGCCTTACGGCCCGGTCGGATACCGTAAAGCCAGATCAGTTTTGCTGCGTTGGTCCCACTCATGATGCCGGGCAAATCGTTATTGGCAAACACTCCAAACCGCTGGGACGCGCCGGTCGCAAGGATGATTTGCTCGGCTGAAATTTTAACTTCGGAATTTCCTGTTTCCACCTTTAGGCAACGGTCGGAGCTGATCTCGCGGCAATGGGCATTCAGCAAAACGGTTATGTTGGCTTCTACCCCTGACATTTCTTCAGCCAAATCTGTGGCGTACTTCTCCGCAAGATCTCCCGCAACATCGAGCCTTTCGAAATTCAGGCTCCCGCCCAAGACAGGGAACGAATCGATCAGAGTCACGTTGCGGCCATACCGTGCGGCTTCGATTGCCGCCGCTACACCGGCCGGGCCACCGCCAATC
>DLVK01000528.1:0-4477 GCA_003444235.1 Rhodospirillaceae bacterium | reverse complement strand
AAATCTCACAGATTGAGCGATGACCGCGTTTGGTGAAGCTGTCGAGGAGCAGCACGACGTAGCCTTCCGCTAGGAAAATATCCCGCCATGCCGTCTCACGCGACTTGAGCCTGCCGGACTTCTTCGTCAAGAGACCCGAGCAGCCGTGCAAAATCAGGACCGCGGGCCGCGGGTCCGTCGTTTGCGGACGATAAAGATAGCCGGAGATTTCCGTGCCATCGCCACTGCCAATAGAGACCTGATTCGCCAACAATCGGGGATCGATTGGAAGGTCCACTGCGCCAGCATCGATCGCTGTTACGACGAGCAAGAATGTGGCGAGAAGGCTCGTGTGCCTGACCTTAGAAGTCCCCGTAATCCCTCTCGATAGGTCGGCCAGGCGAGGCGAACACCTAGGTCATTCTTGATGCGGGCGTTCGAGACCCGTTTGTTGTCCCGATAGAAGCTTCGCGCCATGTCCGACAGCTCGGCGTCTTCAAAGGGAATTTCCGGTGGTGCATCGACCCCCAGCAAAGAGCAGGCGTAGGCAATGACGTCCTGTGGTGGAGCCGCCTCGTCGTCACAGAGGTTGTAGGCCTTGCCGGCCTGGGGCTGTTTCATAGATGCGGCGAGCACCGTGGCGATATCGTCGACATGAATGCGGCTGAATACTTGCCCGGATTTTATGATCCGCCGTGCGCGGCCGTTCCGCAACGTGTCGAGGGCGCTGCGTCCCGGGCCATAGATGCCGGCAATGCGGAAAAGATGCGCTGGTACGCCATGTCTTCGCCAAAGGTCCAGCCAACCATCCTCCGCCCCTAGGCGCCGGTGCCCACGTGGACCACTCGGCAGTCGTTCGGACCTTTCGTCGACCCATTCACCGCCTCGGTCGCCGTAGACCCCGGTCGTGGAAAGATAGCCGAGCCACGTAAGCTGCGAGAGTTCGGCGATGTCTGCGCCATGGTGTCGCAAAACAGGGTCGCCGTCCGTTCCCGGTGGAATCGAATCGACAATATGGGTCGCGTCTGCCAGTCGCGCGGTGGCGTCCGCGAGCGGAGATGTCCCGTCGAAGGAATAAATCTTCCAGCCCATCGCTTCGAATTTCGGAATTGCGTCCGCGTTTCGCACGGTACCCGAAACTTTCCAGTCGTGACCTGAGAGGCTTGCGGCGAGGTGTTGTGCCGAGTATCCAAGGCCAAAGCAGAATAAATGCCGATGTGTCATGTCTATTGCCGCGCGTCTTACGGGGGCGCGAGTAGATTTATAGGAAGCACGGAATGTCGAGACAAGTGCATCTCCGCCTACAAGCCGCCGTTCTACTCGGTGTCTTTCTAACTTTGGGCGCGGTTTCCGACAGCGGTTCAACGAGCACTGTGCAAACCCGTGAATATGCGACGTGCATGCGTCTGGCGCGGGTCTCGCCGCACGAAGGATTCGAATCTGCACTTGCCTGGATCGATGCCGGCGGAGGCGGTGCGGCAAAGCATTGTGCCGCCGTCGCGTTGTTCTCGATGGGTCAATACGGCGAATCCGCAGTTCGATTTCAAGATCTGGCCCTCAGTATTGGCGCCAACGCCGCGGCGCGTGCGGACCTGCTGGCACAATCAGGCCAAGCCTGGCATCAGGCGGGTGACATAGATCGATCGTTCGCGGCATATTCCGCCGCCCTTGATTTAGCACCACGCTCGCCCGAAATTCGGGTTGACCGAGCTATGGTCCTTGCGGAGCGTGGCCGCTATCGAGAAGCCGTCGAGGATCTGAACATTGCTTTGGATGTCGATTCCGGTGCCGTCGAGGCACTCGTCTTGCGCGCTAGCGCACATCGTTATCTCGATGCACTGGATCTTGCGCTCGCAGATGCATCGCGCGCACTAAAACTCTCGCCGCGTCATCCGGAAGCCTTGCTCGAGAGAGGAATTGTTGCCCGATTACAGGGTCGTGAGAAAGCGGCACGGCGCGATTGGTTGAATTTGCTGCAATTCTATGAGGGAACGCCCGCGGCCGATGCCGCGCAGCGTAATTTGGAACTGCTGGACGTTAAAGCGAAATAACGGTTTTATCTTCAGCCACGACGACCTTAGCCGAAGTGGTCTTCCAGGTTATCGCTCTCAAATCCGTTTTCAGCGATTGATAGACCAGACGTTAATTCGCCCGCCTTTTGCGCATTTGTTTGAGTAATGTAATCCGTCCTGTGAGTTTCGGATCGCACCTCATTAAGCGGTTGATAAGTCGGCGCGACATGGTTGTTGTGCTCCTGCCAAAACACGTTGTTTTGTCTTATCTGTCTGAACTGTAAAGCTTGAACCGTGCCAAATGCTTAATGTCCGCACATTAAGGCCAAAGATTATTCGTCGAGTGTCGACCTGGCTCCCTGGACCCGGGTCTGCCGCATATAACGACGATTCTTGTCGGCATCGTAGCCGGCACCCCGGTGCAGCAGACAACGATTGTCCCAGACGACGAGATCACCCGGCTGCCAGGAATGGGCGTAGATATTCTCGGGTTCGGTAGCTTCTGCCACGAGACCGTCGAGGAGTTTGCGGCTTTCGTCGTACTCCCAGCCTTCAATCTCTCTCGCGTGCGACCCGGCGAAGAAATTTTTCGCACCTGTTCCCGGGTTCGTTCGGACCAGCCGTCGGCGTACGGCCGGCAGCGACGCAGCATGCGCCGGAGTGACCGCATCGGCTCCCACTTTGGAGCGCGAAAAGACGTAGTCATGAATAGCAATCAGGGGATTGATCCGCCCCTTCGTCTCTTCTGGGAGGCGCTGATAGGCGGCCCGCTCACTGATGAACTCGGTCGCACCGCCTTCGTCCGGGACTTCGTAGGCGCACATGATGGATACGTATGTCGGGACGTCCCGGAACGACGAATCGGAATGCCACATGTTGTTCCCGGTCAGGAACCGAATTTTCGGGTGATCATTGCCGAGGGTGCTCCCGTCTTCCTGAACGTTTCCGATGGTGCCAAAATACTCGATGATTCCCTCCTGTCCGAGCTTCACGTGATTTGGTTCGGGTTCGCCGAATAACCGTGTGAAGGCGAGCTGCTTCTCGTCGTCGAATGGCTGGTCAGGAAAGTGGAGGACGGAATATTCGTCTACCGCGGCGCGGAGATCGGCAGCCGTCTCTTCGGTGATATCGTCACGCAAGTCGATGCCGGTAATCCGTGCACCAAAATCCGGATGCAAAGCTTCAATTTGAGGCAGGCCCATCTGTTCGCTCCTTCGGCTCGCGATCATGCCACAAGATATAGAGATGATAGTGCACCGATCTCTCGGGGTCGAAAGGTTTACTTGCGACGTGATCGGCTGTCCGGTCCGATCATCCAGGCAGGCCCTGCCGCAATCATCGCGACAATGGCGATTACCAGGAATGTATCCTGAAACCCGAGCGTGCTGGCCTGCGCATGGATCATCATCGACAAATAGTCGAGGGCACCACTCACTTGAACCCGGTCTGGCATGCCGAATTCGCCGAGCAATTGTCTCACGGTTCCGAGGAGTTCGAACGTCGTGCTGTTCGCCGAGGTTTGAGTTGCAGTCAGCGCCTCACTATGAAATTGCGCGCGGTGTTCGAAAAACGCGGTCAGTAGCGTGATTCCGAAACCGCCGCCGAGGTTGCGGAAAAAAGTCGCGCTGGATGCTCCGCGCGCCAGTTTCTCCGTCGGGACCGCTTTCAGGGCGCCAGCGCTCAAGGAAGGTATGGCGATGCTGAGACCGATCCGATTGATCGAAGTATAGCCGACCAATGCCCAGAATCCCGTATTGACGTCGATTACGCTGATCAGAAAGAAACCGATCGCGAAGATCAATAATCCACCGGAAATCGGTATATGTGACGAAACGGAGTCAGTGATCCGCCCGGCGAGTGGAAAAAACACCATCATTATCAGGCCGCCAAAGGCCAGCAATAGGCCGGCATCGGTCGCGCTGTAGTTCTGGATCGTTTGAACGAAGACCGGGATGAAATAGCCGGATGCGAAAAGTCCAGCGCCGAATATGAAACCCGCAAGCATGATGAGTGTGAATTGCCGGTCTTGGAATAGGCTGAGATCCAAAAAGGGATAGGGCGCCTTCATTTCCCACCAGACGAAAACGCCTATCAAAGCAGCGCCGCCGACGAGTTGTAAAACGATGGCGTTGGAGCCCCAACCCCAGCGCTGTCCGTTCGACACGCCGCCCAGAAGGAGGAATGTGGCGGCGAAGATTAAGATGAAGCCTGTCCAGTCGAAGGGAGGCAGGGTTAGTGCGAGTTTTTTCGTCGGCATAAAGATCAGGCACATGAGGAGCGCCGGGAGACAAAACGGCAATGGCAGAAAGAACAGATAGCGCCAGCTGATATTGTCGATCGCAAGGCCGGCCAGGATCGGCCCGAATGTCGGCGCGAGGACTGTTCCCAGACCATAGAGTCCGACCGCCATCCCGCGCCGCTCCGGTGGGAATACGCTAAAAATCGAGAACATCGCGAGGGGTTGGCCGACACCGGTTGCTGCACCC
>DLVK01000379.1:0-3492 GCA_003444235.1 Rhodospirillaceae bacterium | reverse complement strand
GCTCACGTTTCGCGCTTGCTTTTTACGGGGTCATTTTTTGTATCAGTGCTGCCATACATTTGTCAGCGCCAGGGCTTAGTATCCGGGATAAGATTTGGCCAAAATCAATGCCATTCCTACCGGATTCTTTTTTAAGTGGATTCAATGCAGGCGTAAGCACATTCGAACGGATGATCGACTTTTCGCCTCCGATAGCGCCAATTTTATTTCTGGTTAGTTTGGTTTCTGGGTTTGTTTTTTCGCCTGTAATTAATTCAAAAACGCGACGATATTATTATCAAATTTCTGGATTGGCGATTTTCTTCGTTATAGTATTCTCATTCACCATAAGTAGTTTGATGGCTTATACTGGACGTATCGGAAGCTATTTTCCACCGCACCAATTGGTGTTTTTCGCTTTCCTTAGTTTACATCTAACCGCATTATTAGGCTTTTTCACCGGCAGTATTCTAAGATCTGACGAAATACGGTTTCGCCATAAATTATTGCCGTGGCCCGTGATTGCTACCGCCTCAGTTGTAATTTACATCTCACCTATTCATCGAGGAACAGTTACATTCCTCCAAGGAGAGAGTGTAGTTACTCATGTCCACCCCCGGTCTAACCATCATGTAAAATTTCAGCGAACGGATCTACAGCTTCGCACCGTTACTGCGGGGAAAAAGGCGTTCGTGGATGAGATACCCTTATTTACACCGAAGAGCCCTCGTACCACCATCGAATTTTTCCACGGGAATGCATTTGGTCTCGCGCCCGTTTATGGGCTCAATGATATTATATATATACCCTGCGAACTCGGTCCCAAGCCTAAACTATGCAACGGCCAAGGGCGCAGGCCAATGCATAAGCGTATCGTGTTCGACAAACCATCAGACTACAAAACGAAATGGGGGCGCCCTACACACGTACGAGTTGATTTAGGTGGTAACGGTATTTTAATTAGAGAAACGCCTGCTCGTGGTGAACATTATTTGCTTGGCGGGCCCTTCAAGCGTGGCGAGCAGTCAGCTGTTCATGTCGAAGTAGAAATTCTTGAGCGCCGTAATCTGAAAAAATTTGCTCTGTATTTGATCAGTAAAGATGGAACAGCCGTTCAGTTCTATGATCTGTCGAAAAAGGTTCCAGCGGGGGTTGGTAATTTCGGTGCCAAATCGATACAGCCGGGCATCGTGAAACGTCAGGATGGAACACTTGTTTTAAAAGCAACATTCGTTACCTTTGGCCCGTCCAAGACATTCGATCTCCGCTTCCAGCTTGTCGATGATTCCGGTCGCACGGGTTATATGGGCATCCAAAACAGGGCGGTTCGTATCGGGAAAATAAAACTTTATCTTGTGGATTCGTAAATCGGAGGCAGCGGGCGAGTGGATAATATTCACTTGAAAAGATCAGATATTGCATGCTCATGCGAGAAGTGCTCCAATTTCATTGTTGGTGCATTGAGTGAGCGAAAAAATCGGCTCCTAAATTTTTAAAAGTGATCAAACTTTTTCATCTCGCTTCGACGATAAGTGGCAGGCAGACCTAACTTTAAGTTTGCGCCTATTTCTCGCTAATCACCTATTGGGGATGGTCAGACAGTTGGCAATTTAATGTTTACGCTAAACCCAATGGTGGGCGCGGCTGGGATTGAACCAGCGACCCCCGCCGTGTGAAGACGGTGCTCTCCCGCTGAGCTACGCGCCCGGTCGCATGGAAATGTGTGGGCAGAGTTAAGGGCGGCGTGTGAAAGCTGTCAAGCTCCAAGCAAATCGGAAATCAACTTCGAAGCCATGGCACGCCCTCCAGCGCGTCGGCGAAGGCCACTACGCCACCGAGCGCTGGCGGGGCCGCGGGCCAAAAGCCGCTGGCGTTGGTGTGGTTCAGCGTAAGGCCGTTTGCCTCGAGGCATCGGTGTGCTTGTGCGATGTCGGCGTCGAGTGCACAGGCGACAAAGGCAGGCGCCGGCGGGAGTGGGGCGTCGGGCAGACGGCTGACGATCCATTTAGGTGTGGCGATGGTAAGCCTACCGCGATCGGTCACCAGGAGCACGGCGCCGTCATGGTCGATCGCTTCGCGGCCGGTGAAGCGCTGGTAGCGCTGCGCGGCGTCCTCCGGGTTTTCGTCCAACATCAGCAAATCGGTGAGTGCGCGGGCGCCGTTGGGGTGGGTCATCCACCGTTGTTGCCAAAGTGCGTTGGGGGTCAAATGCTCAAGCGCTTGGACGCGCCCTTCGGGCATTTGCCCCGGCTGAACGCGTTGCACCCGAAATCGGAGTTCTTGCTCGCCGGCTTCGGTTTCGACCGTGCGCCGGAGTGCGACCGGATCCAGCGCGTCGAAGCCATTCGATTGCAGATTCTTACATAGTGTTTCGGTGTCGTCGGTGGAAAAGGCTAACAAATGTAGGCCGATATGCCGGGCCAGTGCGTCTCGATGCTGGATCAACAAGGGATTATCGGTCTCTTTATGGATCGCCAGTACCTCGAGATAGCCGCGTTCCAGCATCACGCAGCGATTGGCGAGCCCGACCGGAACGGGCGGGGGCCCGTCAGGGCGCGCATTGGATTGTGGGGCCAGCGGTGTCGCCGTGAAACCTAGCTGTTCGAGCGCTCCGCTAGCACCGTCCATACCATCGACGAAAAAAGCCACATGATCGATGAACAGCTCGCCGGACCCCGGCAATTGGGTGTTAGTCCAGTGAGTTAGAATATTGGTCTGTGGGCTCATTGATCTCGACCGGGATGGGGGGTTGGATTAGGGTGCGTTGCCAATTCAACTGAGGTGGCCACGGAAAGGCAACCGTAATTCCATGTTTGACTTCTGCTTATGACGGAGAACCTCGGCGATCTTTTCAAGGGCAATCTCGGTAATGCCAATCCGGCGGTGATCGATCTTGCCGACCCGGCGCGCCCCATCGCGCGTAGCTATGCGGAACTGGACACCCGCGCCGACGAGGTTGCCGCAGGGCTTGCCAAACTAGGGGTTGGCCGCGGCGCGACTGTCGGAATCTTGGCGCTCAACAGGGTCGAGTTCATCGAGGTTTTTTTCGGCATTATGCGGGCTGGCGCGGTACCCGTACCGGTCAACGTCAAACTTCCGGCGGAAACGGTGCGGTACATTCTCGAAGATTCGGCAACCGCGGTTAATTTCGTCGATGGAATAGGTGAAGCTTTATTGCCCGACGATGCAAAAGCGGTGAATTTCGATAGCGCCTATGAGGGTTTCCTCTGCCCAGGTGGATTTAGCTCCGTACCGGTCGATGATACCGACCTTTGCGGAATGCCCTATACCTCCGGTACCACCGGTAAGCCAAAGGGAGTGTATTTGACCCATGCGGGTCAAGATTGGGCCGCGCGATCGCTGGTGGAACATCGGCGTCTCACCGCAGATGAGCGCATCCTCATTTCGGCGCCGTTTTTCCACAAAAATGCGTTGGTCGCCATCAAGACCGCGATGTTACCGGGGGCGACTCTGGTGACTTTGCCTCGCTTCGATCCGCGCCAGGCCTTGCAG
>DLVK01000201.1:1467-4851 GCA_003444235.1 Rhodospirillaceae bacterium | reverse complement strand
GATGCGATGCGATAAGGGGCGAAGTTTCAACGAACCTAGTTGCGGCGACACCGATAATAAAAATTGGGCCACGTCACTGATCGTATTTTTTGTAATTCCGTCAGGGCGCGAGACCTCCCCGAGGATGATTTCCCCGTCGGGTGCCTGCCAGAAAAGCAAGCGCCCGTCCGCAGTCGCGACCGAGGGGCCCAGCCAAGGGGCAACTGGCGATGATATCGCGAGACTGAATTGCCCGCTCATAAAACTTAACGGCCGCCCCAACCCCGCTGCCGACGCCATTGCGAATTCGGCATCTGTAGCGAATACATGATCGCATTCGACGACCGAATCCTGATGCTCAAAGCCGGTAATTTTTGCGTCGCCCAACACCAAATGTTGCGGCATGGCGCCAAATACAAATTGTACGCCCAGTTGGTTCAACTCATTCGCCAACGCCCGCCAGACCAGGCCAGGGGCAACTTCAAATGCGGATTGATCCAGCACGCCGCCCACAGGTGACAATGGCCTTACCGCAGCTGGTTGTGCCGATCCCAAAATTCGCGAGATGCGGTGGCGGCCTACCGTTTGAGCATCGCCGCCGACCGAGCGTACCAGAGCGCCGTGATGCCGGGATTGTGCCAATTCTGTATCGTCGCGTGCCAACATTAGGTGGGGGTTGCGCCTCAACGCAAAATTCGCCTGAAGCATGGAGGGTAATCGGCGCTAAATCTCCGTCGACGCCAAGGCCAATCCCATGAGCTTTGGTGTCGCGGCGTGCATCACCGAGAGCGGCTCCGTTTGACGGTTGGAAACGTCCCGTGGAACGCGTTTACCAAGAATGGCGATATCGACAACATCATGTTGAGTGGCGAGAAAATACGCTAGCAGCAAGGCCGACAAGTCGGCGCCGATGATCGCCACCTCATACCGCCGGGCAAGCGGTCGGACGCGATCGAGAAAATCCAGTGAAGGCGGTGGATTCTGTTCGGGGTCCAGAATAGGGGACAGCAGCATAGGGACTTATACCGACAATGAAGCTAACGGCAAACGAAACCAGTTCTGGTCCGCCCATAAGCACGTATTTCCGCTGCATCGCGCAAGGCTCTCACGAGTTGTCACGAATTTGTGTGGTACTTGTGTATGGTCAAACGAAACCGGGTTTCTAGAATAGGTAACGACAATAACCCAACCGAAGGTATCGAGACATGTTCAACTTTCGCTCTTTTGCCATCGCCGCTGTCGGTGCAGTCGCGCTTACCGCCGCGAGCGCCCAGGCCGGCGAGCCTCAAGTCCTAAAACTAACCCAGATCGGCTGTCAGTTCGTTGAATCCGAAAACGGCGTTAATCACGGCTACCAGCCGAAATCCGCCGCGGATTGCAAAAAAATTAACAAAGAGACCGGCAAGGATCGTCTGACCAAGGCGAAGGAAATTGTCGTCAAGCCGGGCAAGTATGTCATCCGAGTGACAAACAAGAACGTTCCCTATGCCCTCGGCTTCTGGATTCGGAGCGAAGGCTACGATTGGAAAAATCCGCTGCATAAAGTTTCCAAGCTCAGCGTATCGGGCGGTGGACTGACGCTCGGCAAATCGCGCGATTACGAGGTCGAGCTCAAGCCCGGCCGTTACACCTACTCCTGCCCTCTCAATCCGACGCCCGACTACACACTGGTCGTCAAAGGCTAAGTATGGTCAAACACATGCATGCGTAATCTCACCATCGACGGAAATCGGCTGTGGCAAAGCATGATGACCATGGCCGCGATAGGCGCCACCGAAAAAGGTGGCGTTTGTCGTTTGACCTTGACCGATCTGGACCGTGAATCCCGTGATCTTTTCGCGGAATGGTGCGAAGCCAGTGGCTGTTCGGTCGAAGTCGATGCGATGGGAAATATGTTTGCGCGCCGCCCCGGAAGAGACAACAGTCTGCCCCCGATTGTTGCCGGCAGCCACCTGGATTCCCAACCAACCGGCGGCAAATATGACGGGGCTTACGGCGTATTGGCCGCACTCGAAATCATTCGCACTCTGAATGACAATGATGTGGAAACCGATGCGCCGATCGAAATCGCCATGTGGACCAATGAAGAAGGGTCACGCTTTGCGCCTGCGTGCATGGGCTCTGCGACCTTTGCCGGTGCATTCACCCTGGACTATGCCCATAGCCGCACCGATCCGGACGGCAAAACCGTCGGCGAAGAGCTTGCCCGTATCGGCTATCTCGGCAAAGGCTGTGGCGAAAGGCCGGTCGGCGCTTATTTCGAAGCCCATATCGAACAGGGACCGATTCTAGAAGCCGAGGAAAAAACCATCGGCGTGGTGACCGGTGCCCAGGCGCAACGCTGGTACGAAATCAATTTGATCGGCATGGAGGCTCATGCGGGCCCAACACCGATGGCCCGGCGCAAGGACGCACTGCTCGGTGCCGCCAAATTGGTGCAAAGGGTCAACGAAATCGGCCATCGGTTCCAGCCGGATGCCTGTGCGACCGTCGGTGTGTTGGAGGTTTTTCCCGCAAGTCGAAATGTCATTCCGGGCCGGGTCTTTTTCACGGTCGACTTTCGCCACCCGGACGCGGAAACGTTGGCTGAAATGGATGCGGCCCTCCGCGAGGCTGGGGCTGAAATTGCGGAAAACGGCGGCCTAGAGATCGACCTGGACCAAATTTGGTCCTGCGAAGCGACCGAATTCGAAGGCAGCTGTGTCGAGGCGGTACGGGACGGCGCAGAAATGGCCGGTTTGAAACATCGAGACATCATCAGCGGGGCTGGCCATGATGCGATGTATGTGGCCCAGATTGCACCGGCAGCCATGATTTTCGTGCCGTGCAAAGACGGTATCAGCCACAACGAATTAGAAAGTGCCACACCGGAAGACCTTTCGGCCGGATGCCAGGTTCTTCTGAATGCAATTCTGGAAAAAGCCGGCGCGCGGTAAACAGCTCCCGGCTTAGGGTGATCTCGCCCCGTACGCCAGCCTTAGCCCGGCAACGCTCAAACAAAAGAGTGTAATCGCACCCATTTGATGAACCACGCCCAATGGCACCGGAACTACTGCCAAAAGGGTCGCGATGCCGAGTAAAAGCTGCAATCCGACGATGGCGACGATGAGTTTGGCTAAAATCTCCCATCGACGGTCTGATTCACGCCTATGAGCGGTCCAACAGAACCAGATTGCCGCTGCAAGGCTGCAATAAGCTAAAATCCGATGATGAAATTGCGCCGCAGCGGGGTTTTCAAAGCCGTTTAACCACCAGGCGTCGCTACCGCCATAATCCGACGGAACAAAGCCGCCCCCCATATCCGGCCAATCGTTGTAAATAACACCCGCATTCAGCCCCGCAACGAAGCCACCGGAGAGGATTGTGAGAGCAAATACGCCAAAAATCACCCATATGGGTGATTTT
>DLVK01000201.1:964-1154 GCA_003444235.1 Rhodospirillaceae bacterium | reverse complement strand
AAATCACCCATATGGGTGATTTTTTGGTCAGATGAAGCTCTTTTTGGCCCGCCCAAGCCAGACCAAGTGCCACCCAAAACAGGTAGGCAAGAATGCCAAGTGCCAGGGCCAGATGCACCACCAGGCGATATTGGCTGACATCAGCCCGGTCGACGAGGCCGCTTTGGACCATCCACCATCCGATCAGGCC
>DLVK01000201.1:0-649 GCA_003444235.1 Rhodospirillaceae bacterium | reverse complement strand
CATCCACCATCCGATCAGGCCCTGTAATCCACCCAGTACAAAGAGAATAAGCAGATGAGGCACCAGTTTTCGCGGAATCTGGCCTTTGAAAAGAAACCACAGGAAGGGCAGCGCAAACACCAGACCGATCAATCGACCCCAAACCCGATGAATAAATTCCCACCAGAAAATGGTTTTGAACGCTGCCAGGTCCATACCGGCATGTTGCAGCCGATATTCGGAAGTTTGGCGGTAGAGTTCGAAAACCCGGCCCCATTCCGCCTCCGAAAGCGGCGGTATCGAGCCGATCAAGGGGCGCCATTCGACCATAGAAAGGCCCGATTCAGTGAGCCGGGTCGCCGCTCCGATCAACATCATCACGACCACCATCGCCGCACAAGCGAACAGCCAATAGATTACCGGTTTCTCGACTGCCGGCATAAATCTCACTCTCCCTCCATCATTGACCTGACATTAGCCGCAATTCACCCACTGGAACACAGAGGACAAAAGGCCGCAAAATCTACAAGTATTATATGTTAAATGTATTAAAAACACTATTGACTTGTTAATTAATTTTACAACATAATCTCTATGTATAATTGGTTTGGTCCCGTAAGCGGGACTGTGTGAGGCAATACCGCTAGCGGAAAAGCGCCTGTAATAATAA
>DLVK01000200.1:0-2600 GCA_003444235.1 Rhodospirillaceae bacterium | reverse complement strand
CGATATCCTCGTGAACAATGCCGGCGTGATGCCGGCTCTGAAAACCATCGAGGAGACGGATTACTATGAATGGAGGCGCGTCATGGCCGTCAATATGGATGGTGTTTTCCTTGGCGTAAAACACGGTATCGGTGCGATGAAGACGCGGGGCGGCGCGATCGTCAACATTTCCTCCATTATGGGTTTGGTTGGTGAAGCCGTCGTCGGCGCTTATAGCGCATCCAAGGGCGGCGTTCGGCTCTTCACGAAATTTGCGGCGGTCGAGTGCGCCAATCTGGGCTATCCGATACGCATCAACTCTGTGCACCCTGGGTATATCGACGGTGGCATGTTCGGCGCGATGGCGGATACCTTCGGTGTGGAAGGGCTTCGCGAACGTTTCGCGGGCAAGACGCCGATGCGGCGTCTCGGAAAACCGGAAGAGATCGCCAAAGGTGTGCTGTTTCTGGTCTCGGACGATTCGAGTTTCTCGACCGGATCGGAACTAGTCCTTGATGGTGGCTATACGGCCCGATAATGGGAAAACCGCAAAGTAGGACGGCGCCGGACTTGCTGGACGAAATCGCGGCTCGTGAGGCGGACCGCATCTTTCTGATTGATGGTGAAACGCGCCTTACGTATCGCGAGTTCCGTGAAGGGGTCCGCGCATGCGCAAAGGGTTTCCTCGCGATGGGCGTGCGCAAGGGCGGGCGCGTTGCGATCCTGATGGGAAATAGGACAGAGTGGTTGACCGGTTATTTCGCGGCGATGGCAATCGGAGCCGAGGTGGTGGCGCTGAACACGATGGCCACGGCGCGTGAGCTTGCCTACCAGTTGAAACATTCTGAAGTCGCTTTGCTGATTTTCGAGCCGCAATTCCGCGATCGGGAGTTCGTCGAACTTTTGGCGGAGGCGGCGCGCGATCATGGGCTGGATCCCTTGCCGAAATACCTGCCAGTGGACGCCACACCGCCCGGCACGATGCAGTTTGCTGAGTTGCCCAATCATGGTGAGGTGATCTCCGAGGCTGTGCTCGCCGAAGCGCAGGCTTCGGTCGGGCCCGACGATACCGCGCGCATTCTGTATACGTCCGGCTCCACGGCGCTTCCTAAGGGGGTGCCGCTGCATCATTCAGGTTTGATCGACAATATGTGGTCAATTGGCGAACGCCAGCATTTGACCGCGGACGACAGATTGTGGCTTGGGGTTTCTCTGTTCTGGTCCTATGCGTGTGTGAACGCGCTCTTCACTGTGTTGACGCATGGCGGCTCTATTGTCCTACAGCACCATTTCGAACCGGGGGAGGCCTTACGCTTGATCGAGCAGGAGCGGTGCACCGTCTATTATGGGACGCCAGCCTTGGCCCGCCCCATGTGGGAACATGCGGATAGATCCTCGCGCGACCTTTCGTCCCTTAGGACCGGTGCGACGATCGGGACGCCCGATCAAGTTCAAACCGTTATCGACCTTGGCGTCCACGAAATTTGCAATGTGTACGGCCTGACCGAGGCCTATGGTAATTCCTGTGTGATCGATTGTCGGGAACCGCTTGAGCGTCGACTGAACTCGTCTGGGCCGGCGCTCGACGGGGTTGAGATCAGAATCGTCGATAGCGAAACGGAAAGCGTTTTGCCGTCGGGTGAGATGGGAGAGGTGCGGGTGCGTGGGCATCTGACCAAAGGTTATTTAAACGAACCGGAGAAAACCTCTGAATCTCTCGATGCCGACGGATTTCTCCGCACGGGAGATTTGGGAACGATGGATCAAGATGGGTTCCTGACCTACCGTGGACGCTTGAAGGAAATGGTCAAAACTGGCGGGATCAACGTGGCGCCGGCGGAGATTGAGGCGGTATATGCGTTGCATCCGGAAATCGAGCAAATCTATGTGACCGGCATTCCGGACGATCGTCTCGATGAAGCTTTGGCGGCGGTCATCGTGCCGGTCGAGACAGCGCCGCTATCCGAAGAGCTTATCACCTTTGGCCGCGAGGTCCTCGCCGGATACAAGGTGCCGCGGCGATATCGCTTTGTCTCGGCGGATGAGTTGCCGTTAACAACGACGGGAAAGCTGCAACGCAACCGCCTCGCCGAGTTTTTTGCATAGGGTTCAGTCGTAGACCGGTTTTCGCTTTTCCAGGAACGCGGTGACACCTTCCTTGAAATGCGGGCTTTCACGCACCGCGTCCCCCAGTTTATGATCCAATTCTTCTTGAGTAAGCGCATGCTCCGCGATCTCGGTACTGATCTTCCGCTTTACGGCCTGTACCGCGGAGGGACTGTTCGCGGCGATCGTCTCCGCCATCGCCAGCGTTGTTTCTATCAAGCGGTCCGCCGGAACAATTTCGTTTATCAGGTCGATGCCGAGTGCGGCTTCGGCATCGATTAGTTCAGCGCCCAGCAGCAGTTTCATCGCGTGTACGTAGCCGATCTGGTGAACCAGTTTCACTGTCGCGCCACCGAATGGATAGATGGAAAGACGTACTTCCGGCAGGCCGAAACGGGCATGCGGCGCCGCAAAGCGGATATCCGATGCCAGCATCAACTCTACCCCACCTGCGACGCAGTCTCCGTTCACGGCGGCCACGATGGGCTTTGGGAAGACATGGGTCTTGAGTAAGG
>DLVK01000125.1:0-2577 GCA_003444235.1 Rhodospirillaceae bacterium | reverse complement strand
TACGACATGCGCAAGGTGATTAAGCTGATTACCGACAAGGAGTCTTTTTTTGAAATTCAACCGGGACATGGTAGGTCGGCGATCACAGTTTTTGCGCGGATGAATGGGCGTTCCGTGGGGATCATTGCCAACAATCCCATGTATGGCGGCGTGGTCGATGTGCGTGCCGCTCGCAAGCAGACACATTTCATCGACCTGTGCGATCAATTTCATATTCCAATTTTGTTTTTCGTCGACGTGCCCGGATTCAATGTCGGTGTCGATGCGGAAATCGCCGGCACACTTCGCGAAGGCATGAATGTGGGTTATGCCAAAAGCCAAGCGACTGTGCCCATGATTTCGTTGATCACCCGCAAATGCTACGGCATGGCCGGTGGCGCGGTGCTCGATAAGTTCGGTCTCGATTTCAAGATCGCTTGGCCTTCGGCGGAGTGGGGCTCTTTGCCGATCGAAGGTGGTGTGGACGCAACCTATCGGAGCGAAATCGCGAATGCTCCTGACCCTGAAAAACGGCGCGAAGAGCTGGAAGCGGAAATTCGGGCATTGTCGAGCCCGTTTCTTACCGCCGAAGCATTCGGGATCGAGGACATAATCGACCCGCGCGAGACGCGGGCCTATCTCTGCGATTTCCTCGAAGCGCAGCAACCTCGATTGGAATCCTGCGTTGGGCCTAAGGTCAAAGGTGGCACCCGACCTTGACCCGGGCCGATGGGGAAATATTTCATCGGACAAAGTGACGTAGGAGCGAAACTTGTCTGAGCATGCCTTCACATTCGCTGGTTACAAGGGAGCAAAGTCCGTGCACGCTGCCGCGGTGGACAAGTTTGGCGCGCGATTGGTCGAAGAACTGGGTCAGCAGGTCTCGTTTGAACAAATGAGCGATGCGCTCGCACAAGGACATAAATCGGGCGATCTGCCGGGTATGGTTGCGAATGGGTCGTTGGATTTTTGCTATATCGCGACACTTCGTTTTGCGGACAAGGTTCCGCAATGTCAGTTATTCGATTTGCCGTTTATTGCCGAGGACCGCTCGAATTTATTCAGTAGGCTAGATGGAGCGCTCGGCGATTATTTCAGGGCCGAGATCGAGCGTGAAACTCCACATAAGGTATTGGGCTTTTGGGACAACGGTCTGCGTCACATTACCAATCGTGTCCGTGCGCTCGAGACCCCGGCAGACTGCGAAGGCCTTGTGATCCGCACCCAGATCAGTGAGACGATCGGCGATGTGTTCCGGTCACTGGGATTTACCGCGGAACCGATGGATATCAAACTCTACCGTGAACGGCTTGACGACCCTGACATTCATGCTCAGGACAATGACCTGCCGACGATTTTGAATTTCGGCATCCATAAACATCATCCCCATGTCACGCTGACTGGACACATCTTGGGCGTGTTGGTGGTGATTTGTTCCAAAGCGGCATATGCCGCATGGTCCCAGGAAGTGCGGCAGGCGGTGGATACGGCAATGGCGGACGCAACCGAATTCCAACGTGCCGTCGCGGCAAGTCGTGACGCAGAAGCCTCGGCTCAGCTTGCCGCAGATGGTGCTTTGGTTGCGGCCCTAAGCGATGAAGGTCGTGCACGATTCCGCCATGCAGTAACTCCCGTGTTGGAGAGGCACAGAAGCTTATTTTCCGATCCGGTGTTTAAGGGGTTGGTTTAGATTAGGCTTCGAGCGCGGTTTCGACGATTTTAGGGAGTTGCGGTGGCATCGGCTGTATAGCCTTTACCCAGCGGTCATCGGCGACGAACTGCGGGAATTCTTCCCAATAGCCTTCGAACTCTTCGACCTGACCTTTGACGAAGCGGCCTTGATGGACCTGCACCAAAATGTGGCGCAGTTTGTAGGCGTCGCCATAGCGGTTGCAGATATACCAAACGCCGATACCTTCGAAGTCAAAGTCGACTTCGATCTCCAAACTTCCACTATTGCGGTCGCGTTCATGGGTGGAAAAGTCGATCGGACCCTCGTTGGGGCATTCAGCGTCGTATAGTGCGAAAATACATACATCGGCTCCAGCTGTTAGCCGTTGTATTTCATCTACCAACAATGCTTCGAGTGCTTGCTTCGTCTCCAAACCTTTGATTTTCAATGGATGTTGGACGTTGTGTCCGGAATCAGGATAGTTCGGCTCAGCCGTTTCTTGAAGCATTCAGGTTCCTCCGCAAAAAGGTTTATATTATTTACTTAAGTAAAAATCAAATGAAAATTCGAATATTGTTTAAAAAAAATAGAGAATAAATGAAATACTTTGGTTTTCTTTAATGTAGATGGGCATTTGATATGTATTTTTGCTTTATTTCTGAATCATTTAGACTGGGTCCGTTTTGCTGGAACGAATTGTCGGCGTGCGGCCGATCACGGATAATAGGAACGATATACGGGAGACGAACCTCATGCGTTCAGCAATTTTGGCTTTGTTTTTACTATTTGGATTTACCATCTCGGCCCAAGCGGGCGAGGCGGACGTGGTCAAAGTCCGGACGGCGAAAGAACGGGGCGGCTACACTTTTATCGTCTCGGTCCGTCACGGGGATCGCGGGTGGAAGCACTACGCCGACCGGTGGGAA
>DLVK01000365.1:0-2606 GCA_003444235.1 Rhodospirillaceae bacterium | reverse complement strand
CGTCTCTCAAACGAAATGCAGGTGCTTGTCGTTACCCATTCACCGCAAGTCGCCGCGCGAGGAAACATTCACCTGCGGGTCGAAAAACTCAGTGAAAACGAGGACACCGTGACAGAAGTCGACCGATTGCTCGACGGCGATCGGCGCGAAGAAGTGGCGCGCATGCTTTCCGGGGCCGAGATCACCGATGAAGCACGCGCTGCCGCCGACCAGCTAATCCATGGAGATACCCGGTGAACGGCAAGCCCGTCGAGTCTTTAAGCGAAGCGGAGGCAGCGGAAGAACTCGCCCGCCTCGCCGAAGAAATCGCCTATCACGACCGCCGCTATCACACCGAGGATGACCCCGAAATTTCCGATGCCGACTACGATGCCCTCCGGCGAAGAAACGAATCGATCGAAATTCAGTTTCCCGCCCTGAAGCGTGATGACAGTCCGAGTGAACGCGTTGGCGGCCAAGTCGCATCCGGCTTCCAGAAGGTCAACCACGCGCGCCCAATGCTGTCGCTCGGCAACGCTTTCGGCGATGAGGATATCGTGGAATTCGACGCCCGCGTTCGACGGTTTCTGGGACTGGAAGCGAGTGCGCCAATCAATATCGTCGCAGAACCCAAAATCGACGGGCTTTCCGCCTCGTTGCGCTATCAGGACGGCAAGTTCTTTCTGGGAGCCACCCGCGGCGATGGCGCGGTAGGTGAGGACATCACCCAGAATCTCCGCACCGTTTCCGATATTCCCGAGACTTTATCCGGCGATGCGCCAGAGGTGATGGAAATTCGCGGTGAAGTGTATATGAGCAAAAGTGATTTTTTGGCTCTCAACGAACGCCAGGTTGCCGCAGATCAAAAACCCTTCGCCAACCCTCGGAACGCAGCCGCCGGCAGCCTACGTCAGCTGGACTCAACGATTACCGCCGAGCGGCCGCTTCGATTTTTTGCCTATAGCGCCGGCGAACAGTCGACGCCGGTCGGCGAAACGCAATGGGAATTTCTTCAGACACTGAAAGGTTGGGGATTCCAGATAAACCCGCTTACTCAACTCTGTGCGAACGTCGAAGAGATATTGGCCGCGTATGCGGGAATCGCTGAGCGCCGCGCCGATCTCGATTACGATATCGACGGTGTCGTTTATAAAGTCGACCGTCTCGATTATCAGGAACGCCTTGGCATGGTCAGCCGGGCGCCTCGCTGGGCGATAGCCCATAAGTTTCCCGCCGAGCAGGCAGAAACCGTGCTGGAAAAAATCGACATCCAAGTAGGGCGTACCGGAGCGTTGACCCCGGTTGCCCATCTGACCCCGGTAACCGTCGGCGGTGTGGTGGTCAGCCGGGCAACACTCCATAACGAAGACGAGATCGCCCGCAAAGACGTGCGCGAAGGCGACCATGTGGTGATCCAGCGCGCGGGCGACGTGATACCGCAAGTCGTTGGCGTCATAGAAGCAAAGCGGGCCGATAGCGCAAAACAATTCGAATTCCCGAGCGAATGTCCGGAATGCGGCAGTCTTGCCATCCGCGAAGCCGACGAAGCGGTTCGCCGATGCACCGGTGGTCTGATTTGCCCGGCCCAAGCGGTCGAACGCCTGAAACATTTCGTCTCTCGCAACGCCTTCGACATCGAAGGCTTTGGCGCCAAACACATTGAAAGTTTTTATGAAGACGGCTTGGTCAACACGCCAGCGGATATCTTTCGCCTTGCGGAACAAGGCGACGCGTTGATGACGCGGGAAGGCTGGGGCGAACAGTCGGTGGCAAATTTGGTCGCCGGGATCGACAGCAAACGCAATGTCACGCTCGACCGATTCATCTATGCGCTCGGTATCCGTCAGGTAGGCCAAGCAACCGCACGATTGCTGGCGCGCCATTACACCTCACTCACCAACATACGAAACGCTGCCGCAGATGCCGGTGACGAGACCGCTGCCGCCTATCAGGATCTTGTAAACATCGATGGTATTGGACCTTCGGTGATTGAAGACATCGTCGCTTTTTTCACCGAGCCGCGAAACCATGCCTTGCTGGATGATCTCGCCGAATTACTCGAAATCGAAGATTTTGCGGCGCCCGACGCCGCGGCATCGCCGGTCGGCGATAAAATTGTGGTTTTTACGGGAACGCTCGAAAAAATGAGCCGCAACGAAGCCAAAGCAAGAGCGGAATCCCTGGGCGCCAAAGTCACCGGTTCGGTCTCGAAGAAAACCGATTTCGTGGTCGTTGGAGCCAATGCGGGTTCGAAAGCAAAAAAGGCTCAAGAATTGGGAATCAAGGTTCTCAGCGAAGACGAGTGGCTCAGCTTGCTTGGCTAGGACCGCATGCCGGGCCGGCAACAACGAACAAAAAGGCCGAAGTTGCGCGAGCGGGCCCGACCTAGCGTCTGAAATTCATTAGCTTATCGCCGGTTTCCCCTATACGATCTAAGCTCCAGGGCTCCGTGGTGACAACAATGGCGTATTTTAGCCGAATAATTATCGCGATCACCGTACTGTTCGTCTTTGCGCCCGCCCAACCGGCGGCGGCAAACGATTGCATAACCGTTTTTCATTACGACGACCAAGGAAACGTGCTCCGCACCACTACCCATGGTGATCTTTGCAAGGAAGACAAGGACG
>DLVK01000309.1:0-6593 GCA_003444235.1 Rhodospirillaceae bacterium | reverse complement strand
AAAGCTTGTCGGCAAGCGAGAAAGCCGAAATCGAGGATTTAGAGGTCGAACACGATATTCGTTATTCGCGCGGACTTACCGGTTTCAAATATGACAAAGAGACCTCGAATAATTTCGTCACCGCGCGGCACAAGCTGGTGCGCACCAATCCGCGCACGGGACGGAAGTCGCTTTTGATCGGCGTCCACGCGCGGAACATCGTCGGTTGGGACGATGACAGGAGCCGGGCCCTGCTCGACGATCTTAATGAGCGCGCGGAAAGCAAAATCCACAGTCATGGTTGGCGCGAAAACGATGTGGTGATTTGGGACAATCAGGCCGCACTTCACAGGGCGACCGCCTACGACACCTCGAAGCATCGCCGGCTCATGCAAAGGACGACAATTTCTCTCGAAGGTGCTTGGCCAACTTTGAGCTAACGGGGGCTTTGATGATTGACGAAATGGTAGATATCCCCACTGCCGATGGGGCGATGGAAACCTTTACTAGTCGACCGGAACGGGGTGGGCCGTTCTCGCCGGTCTTCCTGTTAATGGATGCCCCCGGAATTCGCGAAGAACTCCACGACATGGGGCGACGAATGGCATCTGCCGGCTACTACGTTCTGGTACCCAATCTTTATTATCGTGCCGGGCGCGATACCACGCATTTTGGCGAGGATGTCCACCATGACGGCACCGATGCAAGAAATCGCATGCGGGAAATTCGCACCAAGATGACGATCCCTCCGGTGATGGAGGATGTTGGCGCGATGATCGCTTATGCGGACGCACAGGCTGACGCCAAGCCGGGCCCTGTCGGAGTTCATGGCTATTGCATGAGCGGTCCCTTCGCGATGGCCGCTGCCGCGCGGTATCCGGACCGAATTAAAGCTGCTGCGTCATTTTACGGGACTTGGCTTGTCAGCGATCAGGAGGAAAGTCCGCACCTCAATTTCGACAAAGTGCAGGGTGAAGTATACATGGCGTGCGCTGAAATCGACGATCTTTCACCACCTGAAATGGTCGCGGAACTGAAAAAGATTTTTTCTGCTTCCGGGTGTAAGGGCGAAATCGAAGATTATCCGGGCGTTCATCACGGTTTTGCGTTTCCGGCCCGCCCGATCTATGACAAACCGTCCGCAGAGCGACATTGGGAACGGCTCCATGCACTTTACAAACGCCAATTGGGCTAGGAACGACGACGATGCCGCCGAAAAAGAATCCACTTCGCCTCAATAAACTGCAGTTGCGGACGCTCGCCCTGGCCCAAGTAATGGCAGCGGATGAGACCCTATCGAGCCGTAATGACGACACCGGTGAGGTAACCTTGCTGCAGCTGCCGCGCCCCCATGGCAATCACGTTCATATTGGCCGGTTTGTCGTTTCCGCGCGGGACGTTAGCGGATTTACAAATCCAGCGGTATGGAAGGCGCTCGAGCGTAAGGAGCTTGCCCGTGCCGAGGACGCGCTGACTATCGTGATTACGTCGACCGGCGTTGAATACGATACGGGGTTGAGCGACAGGTTCCTGACGCCATCGGACCATTAGGTCGCGGGTTCAATACGGATCACATCCACTTCAGGCGTTTGAAGATAAAAATCTGCAGCGCTGCCATGATCGCTAAAAGTCCGATCACTATCAAAAACGCCCAATCCGTTTCGGCACCGGGAATGCCGCCGACATTTATGCCCAGCAAGCCGGTGACGAAGCTAAGCGGCATGACGAAGCTGGCGACGACGGTCAACACATACATGGTGCGGTTGATCTGTTCGGAAAGTCTGGTGGAAAGTTCGTCTTGAATGATTGCTGCGCGCTCTCGCACTTCGTCGAGCTCTTCAACGATGCGTTGCACGCGATCGGCGGTTTCACGCAAACGCAAGCGATTGCCTACATCGATTAGAGGGTTTTCCTCTTGATATAGCCGGGCGAGCGCATCGCGTTGGGGAGCCAGATATCGACGCAGCATGATCGCTTCCCGCCGTGCATGGAGCAGATGTTTACGGACGTCCCTGCTTTGGGAGGTTTGCAAATCTTCATCCAGTTCATCCACTTCGTCGGACATGTCGTCGATGATTGGCCCCATGCGATCGACGAGCCGGTTCGCGATGGCAGTAAGAAGCGAGGCGGAGTCGTTTGGTCCGCAATTTTCAAGGATATCTTTCCGGGTGTCCTGTGCGGCGAGCAGGGCGACACTGCGGACCGAAATGACCCGGTGTTCGTCGATCCACAGGCGGATCGCGACCATGTCTTCGGGTTCGGCGCCGGGGTTGAGATTTACGCCGCGCAGAATCACCAGCATACCGCCGCTGAAATTTATGCAGCGGGGTCGAGTTTCGACCTCGAACAACGCCTCGGCAGCGAGGGGATCGAGGCCGCTTTCGTTTCGCACCCAGTCCTGCGCATGGGTGCTTGATCGATCGAAATGGAGCCAGAGTACTCCGTCTTTCGGTTGCCAATCACGTGCTTCCGACCAAGTCACATCGCGCCCGCCGCCGTTCCCATCGAGCAAGCAGGCATGAACCAATCCGGTGGTTTTGTCTGTTGTATCCGCCATTGAAACAATCTCCCGCTAGGGCATTACCTAAAGGTCTATTGAAAATGCCGATTGGGGCATGTCGTCAATAGGGGCCGGGGACTATGGGACTCCCGTCGAAAAAACGTTCGGGGCGAAAGCGCGTCAAATCATGGCCCGGATCGCTGCCGGTAACGAGATCGGCCATCACACGCCCGATGCCAGGGCCGATGCCGAAACCATGGCCGCTGAGACCGGTGCAGATGTGAAGCCCGGCGATCTCTGGCGTTTCGCCCAATGTCGGCACCACGTCGGGCGTTACGTCGATCATGCCGGCCCAGGCTTCTTCGAGCCGCGTATCGGCCAAGGCGGGAAACCGTGTGCGGACCCGCTCCTCTAGTTTGGTTACTTCACTCGGGTTGGGCTCGGGGTGAAGTACACGCATGCGTTCGAACGGGCTTTCCTCGTCCGGTCCCCAGCGCCGCGGCGTGCCCCAGGCTCCCGGATAGCCGTTGGGCGCGCCGAGCCGAAGGCGGATATGGGTTTTAGTGATCTTCATGATGTTTAAAAATTTGGTGAAATATTTAAATGATTTCGGCGAGAGGTAATGTTCGGCATAGCTTCCGGTGGCGAGCGAGTAGCCGCCATCCGCTCTGCGTCTGACGCTTAGTCCAGGGCTCTTGATGTTTGGGACCGGAGCACCTTCGGAAAACAATTCCGGTGCGACTTCGGTTCGGCCGACCGTACAACGCACGGCGAGTTGCGGCAAATCGATGCCGGCGTTATGGGCGAAATGGGTCGACCATGCGCCGGCTGCCAAAATGGCGCGGCTGCAGGCGACGCGACCCTTTTCCGTAAAGATACCGGTAAGTTTGCCATCGGTGACATCGAGGGTACGGACCGCGCATTCCTCGATTACCACGACGCCCGCCCGCTGCGCCGCGCGTGCCAAGGCGGGAATAGCGACAAAGGGCTCGCCACGTCCGTCACTCGGCGTCACCATTGCTCCCACATATTGCCCGGCGATGCCGGGAAAGCGTTTTTCGAGGTCGGCGGTGGTCAGGAGTTCGGTGTCGAGCTGGTGTTGCTTGGCAAGGTCGTACCAGCTTTCGTATTTCGCCATGTCGGCTTCGTTCTCGGCGAGATACAGGCATCCTTGCTGGGTGAATGTGAGGTCTCTCTCACCGGTCCTTTCGGCCAAGCCCTGCCAGATGCGATTAGATTCCATCATGATCGGCAGTTCCGCGTAATCGCGGCCTTGCTGGCGGATCCAGCCCCAGTTGCGCGACGATTGTTCTCCCGCGATGCGGCCCTTCTCGCAAAGGAGCACGCGCTCGCCGCGTTCGGCGAGGAAATACGCGGTTGCCGTCCCGGCGACGCCGCCGCCGATTACGGCAACGTCCACTTCGGTCGGTAACGGATCGGTAAATCGGACAGGAACGGTTAGGTTGATCGGCGGCATGGGGCCAGGGCCTTAGCTGCGTTCCACGTTGCTGCTGCGTACTGGCACGCCAAATTCGCGATGGCAAATCTCCGCGAGTTTGGCGACGCCAGCTCGAATTTCATTCTTGCTGGCACTGCCGAAGCAGAGCCGCATGCGGCTTTTGTTGGCTGGCCCTTCAGCGGTCCATTCGGGGCCAGGATTTCGGGCGACGCCTTCGGCGCTGCTGGCTGCAAACAAGGCTTGTGTGTCGACCGCATCAGGCAGCGTGATCCAGAGAAAGATTCCGCCTTCCGCTGGCGCTACCTCTGCGGTGGTACCGAATTCCGCGGCAATCGCCTCGAGCATTACGTCGTGTTTTTCTTTCAGCGATGCAGTGGAGGTAGCGACATGATCGTGGAATTTGGCTTGGCAGAACTCCGCGAGGATCATTTGCGAGAGGGCGCTGGTGCCGCCGTCGTTTTTCATCGAAACGAGATGGCCGAGCGCGGCCCAGTCGGCGACGATGTAGCCGATCCGGATTGCCGGGGCGATCGATTTGGAGAAGGATCCGCAATAGAGCACTCGACGGCGACCGGCGGCTTGATCGAGGGCATAGATCGCCGGCGGTCGTTCGCCGGACCAGACCATGTCTGCGTAACAGTCATCTTCGAAGATAGGAACACCGTACTCGTCCGCCAATTCGAGCATGCGTTCGCGGCGGTCGGTCGGCATGACGGTACCAGTCGGGTTCTGGACCGTCGGGATCGTGTAAATGTATCGGGGGGTAACGCCGTCTTCGGCAAGCTTTTTCAGCGCTGCTTCGAGACCGTCCATGCAAATACCGCCGTCGTCGAGCTCGAGGCCGACATAGTTGACGCCGAGCGCGTTCAGCCGGTCCAGCATGCCGCCATAAGTGGCGCCTTCGATGAGGATCGTATCGCCTTCTTTCAGCAATAACCGATTGATCAGATCGAGCGCCTGCAACGAACCCGAAGTTATCAAGATATCGTCGGGCGATACGTCCATCGCCGCCTTTTTGTGCAAGGTTGCGGCGACGAATTCGCGGAGCGGCCGGTAGCCGAGAGGGCCGGTACCGGTGTTGTAAAAGGCGAGACCGGGGCCTTCGCGCTCTAGCACCGTATGCATCGCGGCGATCAAGTCTGCGACGGGAATTTCTTCCGGGTCCATATTGCCGCCGATGAAATTGAATTCCGGCGGCCCGCCCGCGGGCCGTGCGGCGGCGGCAGGCAGATCTTCCCGCAGGAAGTCAGCGTAGTCGAAGGACATTGATCTCGCTCGTTATTCGATTGGGATGAAAAGCGAGTGGCGTTCTTTGCCATCGACCGAAGCGGACAGATGACCTTTGCCGTGAATATCTTCAACGAGAAAGATTTCGCCGGCCTTAATGACGCGTTCTTCGCCATCGCTCGCGGTAATTTTCACCGCAGCGTCCAGATTTACGATGTATTGCCGCCGAGGTGCCGGGTGCCAATCGAGATCGTAGTCGCCGACCGTACGCCTAAAAATAATGCCGTTTGCCGGCATCCGCTCGGAAAGCTGGCTATAGCCTCGATCTTCGGCCCATTCGATTTCGATATCCCGGAAATGGCTTTCGCCGTCTTCGTCGGTATAGAGATTGTGGATATGCATGCGTGTCCCCCTGTTTTTGCCGTCTGTCTGCCGGCCGTTTTTGTTTAAAGACTGGCATACTCCCTAGCGGTCGTGATGCCGTCGGAAAAATCCTCGATCATCGCGATATATTCGTCTACGGCGCACCGCAACACGCCTGCTTTGGCGTATTGATACTCCCAATAAGAGCAGGCATGGCTGACCGAACCAATCGATGCACCAAGTGATCCAAATAATGATGGCGCATTTTCAAGTAATTCTTTAAGAGCAGCACCGTTATGTTTTGTAATAAACTCTTCTTTATAAATCCTATCATAAGCAGTTATTTGCTTTTTTATTACTTTCATCATTTCTATGAAAGAATTAATAAGATCATTTCTTAATTCGTCCAAGTAATCCTTTTGATTTAGGTCTTGAACGCCGGATGGGACCATAACGCGCAGTCCTTTTAACATTTCCATCATCCGTTTTTCGATCGAGGTGGCGATGAATTTGTAATAGAGGACGCCTTTCCAGGAAAACAGGATGTCAGTGACGGAATCGCCCTTAATGTCGAGTAGCAGGCAAATCGGCATAAGGAACGAATGATCAGTGCCGGTCCACATTTTATCGGCAATTTGGCGGGCTCTGTCGGGTGTTTTTGCCGATTTGCCGAAGGCCGCTTCGGCAAGTGGAACGAACTCATCGGTGACGAAACTGCGGATTTTCTCGTAGTCCCCTAACGAAACCTCGAAATACCCTTCGTCAATCTCGATATCAAATTGGTCGTTACTGGCGTTCAGTCGTTCGATGGACGTTTTGAGTAGAAACGGATCCAGTGATGGCAAGCTTTCGACGATTTCCAGCAGTTTTATGTCTGCGCGAAATTTGTCGTCGTGGTCGTCGATGTCGATGGTGAACTCGAATTTCATTTTCTCGGTGATGTCATCTTCACCAAGAAAAGCGAACTTTCCACCGTCGCGCAGGTCGCCGGGGTTATAAGGTAAAAAGATCTTTGTTGCGGAGTAACGGGTGGAAGTGAAGTACTCTTCTTCACCTGGTCTTAGT
>DLVK01000121.1:0-2987 GCA_003444235.1 Rhodospirillaceae bacterium | reverse complement strand
TGCGGCGCTGCCGTACCATCGCTCATGCCCTCGTCGAGAAATACAAAGGACTTTCCGTCCTAATTCTTTCCGGCTCGCCGATCATTGGCAGCTTTGATTTTCGGGCACGGGTCGATTTCGTCCGCATCCCGGGTGTGATCAAACTTTATAATGGCGAATACACGTCGCTCGGGATGCATCTTGACCTGTCACAGACAATGGCGATCCGCGCCTCTATTATTCGTCATACGGCGGAACAATTCGCTCCAGATCTGTTCATTGTCGATAAGGAACCGCTTGGCCTACGTGGGGAACTCCAGGAGACCTTATCGATGTTGCAGGAACAAGACACAACGCTAGTTCTTGGACTTCGCGATATCTTGGACGAACCGACGCTTCTGCGCCGTGAGTGGAAATCCCGTAATCTGCTCCCCGCTCTCGATAACATATACGACGAAATTTGGGTGTACGGTCACGAAGCGTTTTGGGATCCATTGGCCGACATGGATGTTCCGCTCACGATCCGCCGGAAAATGACTTACACAGGATATTTGCGGCGAACCGTGCCACAGCCGACTAAGCTTCTCCCGGCCGTAGATATCGACACTCCATATCTGCTGGTGACAGCTGGCGGCGGCGGTGATGGCGACCAGTTGATGGATTGGGTTCTGCGCGCCTATGAAACTAGCACCGATTTGACGCGTAGCGTCATGGTATTGGGCCCGTTCATGCCTACGGAAAGACAGGCTGAGGTCAGGGAACGGGCATCAAAGCTGGATAAGGTTGATGTGCTGACGTTTGATAGCCATCTCGAAATATTGATGGAGAACGCCACCGGCGTCGTCGCGATGGGCGGTTACAATACGTTCTGCGAAATTCTCTCGTTGGATAAACCGGCGTTGATCATGCCCCGTGTCGCCCCCCGTCAGGAACAATTGGTGCGGGCAAAACGGGCAAACGAACTGGGGGTCGCACGTATGTTTGATCCTTTGGACGAAACAACCATCGAATCATTCGTCGATGCCTTGCGCGCGCTTCCGGCACAATCCAAGCCGTCGACGACAATGCCGACTGGATTTCTTGACGGTATTGAGAAAGTCGGCAGACTTGCCGGCCGCCATTTTCATCCGACCTTGGATAGCCGTCTCTCGATCGTTGAAACCCGTGGATAGGGCATTCACGTGACCGATCGCATCGTTTTCGTTCTGAAAGGTTATCCCCGACTATCGGAAACGTTTATCGCGCAAGAAATCGCAGCGCTTGAGAAGCGCGGCGTCCAGGTAAACATTGTCTCGCTCCGCCGCCCAACCGACTTGGAGCGTCACCCAGTGCACGACGAAATCAAAGCACCGGTGCGATATCTGCCTGAGTACCTGTATCAAGAGCCACTGCGTGTATTTAACGCCTGGCTAGCGCTGCGCCGGACGCCGCGGTATCGACGAGCACGGTCTACCTGGTGGCGCAATTTCAAAAGAGGCCCATTTCGAAACCGGTTGCGCCATTTCGGACAAGCGCTCGTGCTGGCAAACGAACTGGAAGAAAACGTCTACCACTTGCATGCCCATTTTCTGCACATCCCTTCCTCCGTCACCAGATATGCAGCTATTCTCGCTGGCCTCCCGTGGAGTTGCTCCGCCCATGCAAGAGACATCTGGACAACACCGGATTGGGAGAAAGCCGAAAAACTTGGCGAAATGGAATGGCTGGTCACATGCACTGAAGTTGGACGAGCGCACCTTGCCGCTCTTGCGCCGGAAGAGAAGCGGGTCGAGCTAGTATACCACGGTCTCGATCTAGACCGGTTCGCCGCCCCGGAGCGTCCGGCAACGCGCAAAGACGGCAGCAATGCCGCCGACCCTTTGACGATCCTGTCCGTCGGCCGGGCTGTTTCGAAGAAGGGGTACGATGTTTTACTGTGTGCCTTGCAGCGACTTCCCAGAAGCTTGTATTGGCGCTTTGAACATATTGGCGGTGGTGCTGAATTGTCTTCACTGAAGGAACAGGCGGACAAGCTCGGTATTGGCGACAAAATTACCTGGCACGGCCCTAATGCACAGCGGGCTGTATTAGAGGCGTGCCGAAATGCCGATATCTTCGTCTTGGCAAGCCGTATTGCCGAAGATGGCGACCGCGATGGCCTTCCAAATGTCCTGCTCGAAGCGCAAAGCCAGGGATTGCCCTGCATCTCGACACGAGTGTCCGCAATTCCTGAGCTGATAATTAATGACGAAACCGGGCTTCTGGTTCCGCAGGAGAACCCCGAGGCACTTGCAGACGCGTTGGCACGGATGATTACGGACCCACTGTTGCGCCACCGCCTCGGTCAGGCGGGACTCAAGCGGGTGCGTGAAACTTTCTCGCATGAGGGCGGCGCAAACCGCATTGCAGCCAAGTTCGGCAACGGCGCCGAACACACGCCATCACTGATGGAGAGTGCTTGATCCGGTCGAGTGATCAGTCCGTCCTCTTTCATGTACAGCACTTGCTGGGGATCGGCCATGTCCGGCGGGCGAACATTGTCTGTCAGGCCCTTACCGGAGCCGGGTTTCAGGTCGTGCTTGTCACAGGAGGGCGTCCCATTGCAGACTTGCAGCGTGACGGCATCGAAATAGTCCAGTTGCCGCCCCTACATATCGGCGACAGTGGGTTCCACGATCTTCGGGATGACACCAACACCCCCGTCGACACGGATTGGAAAGTGAATCGGCGCGACCAATTACTCGACCTATTCGATGCCGTTGCGCCGGATATCTTGATTACCGAAGCGTTCCCGTTCGGCCGGAGACAGATGCGGTTTGAACTCATTCCGCTCCTTGAACATGCCGCAGCTCGCAACCGGCCACCACAAATCTATTGTTCGGTCAGGGACATCCTGAAATCAGATAGAAAGCCCGGACGAGCCGAGGAAACCGTTGCACTGATCGACCGTTTCTACGATGGCGTATTGGTTCACGGTGATCCTACTTTTGCGGCACTAGTGGACACGGTCCCGGACGCCACCCAATTTG
>DLVK01000411.1:0-2683 GCA_003444235.1 Rhodospirillaceae bacterium | reverse complement strand
CCCACCCCGTCGATCACCGCACCATCGCCGGACTTCCAGAGATGCCGCCCAATAACAAATGACGGCTTGACGAAGAGCCGATCATAAAGCTCGTCGAAATACCATTTGTTGTAGGAAAACTCATAAAGCGGCTTGATTTTGGTCGCAACCATGCCCGGCAATTCGGTGTTGCGAATATAAAACATGTAGGCAATACCGATGCCGATGAGACCGACCACTAGCGGCGATACCTTGACCCAGAGTGGTGCCAGGTGAGCGGTTTCAAGTGCGGTATGGGTCGGCAGCATAAGAAGCGATTTGCCCCAGAAATCATGCATCGCCGCGCCTCCGCCTGCGAATACGTCGTGGCCGATATAACCGGCTACTAATGCGCCCGCAGCCAATACGAGCAAGGGCACCCACATGATGGCCGGCGATTCATGGACATGGGCCAGGGTTTTCTCGTCGCAACGGGCCTCGCCATGGAAGGTTAGGAAAAGCAGGCGCCAGGAATAGAACGCGGTCATGAAGGCTGCAATAAGTCCGAGCCAGAACGCGTATTGACCCACTATCGAATGCGCCTGCCATGCGGACTCGAGAATGATGTCCTTCGAATGGAAACCCGCGAAACCGCCAATACCCGGAATACCAATCCCAGCCAATGCAAGTGAGCCGATCCACATATAGGCGTAGGTAATCGGCACCATTTTCCGGATCCCGCCCATCTTCCGCATGTCTTGTTCATCGGACATGGCATGGATCACACAACCGGATCCGAGGAAGAGCAGTGCTTTGAAAAAGGCATGGGTGAAAAGATGGAACATGGCTGCGCCGTAGGCGGAGACGCCGGCGGCAAAAAACATGTAGCCCAACTGCGAACAGGTGGAATAGGCAATCACCCTTTTGATATCGTTCTGGGTCAAACCGACAGTTGCCGCGAAAAATGCGGTTGTCGCCCCCACCACGGTAACAACCGCAAGCGCGGTTTCGGAGTATTCGAACAACGGCGAAAGCCGACAGACCATGAATACCCCAGCAGTCACCATGGTTGCGGCATGGATCAGCGCGGAGACCGGTGTGGGGCCTTCCATCGCATCCGGCAGCCAGGTGTGGAGCCCAAGTTGGGCCGACTTGCCCATGGCACCGATAAACAGCAACAAGCAAAGGATGGTGATTGCGTGAAACTCGATATCGAGAAACACCAGCGTCGCGTCCGCTTGGCCGGCGACGTGGGGAAAAATTTCCGCAAACTGGATGGTGCCGAATAATACGAAGACGCCGAAAATGCCAAGAGCGAAGCCAAAATCGCCAACGCGATTGACCACGAAAGCCTTGATCGCTGCCGCATTGGCGCTTGGTTTATCAAACCAATAGCCAATCAAAAGATACGAGCAGAGCCCGACCCCTTCCCAACCGAAAAACATTTGAATCAGATTATCGGCGGTCACCAGCATCAGCATGAAGAAGGTGAAAAAACTGAGATAGGCGAAGAAGCGCGGGATCGACTTATCGTGATGCATGTAGCCGATCGAGTACCAATGAACGACGCTGGAAACCGTGGTCACCACCACCAGCATCACCGCGGTTAGCTGGTCGATAAGCAAGGTCCAATCGAAAACGAATTTATCGACCGCAACCCAGCTTAGGAGCTGGACCGTCCTCGGCCCACCGCCCCAGATCACGTCGACGAACAGGACCCAGGAGAGCGTTGCGGAAATCGTAAGAAAAATGCACGTGACGAGCATCGAGCCGCGATCACGCAATACAAAGCCGAAGAGCCCGGCTAATGTGGCGCCGATCAAGGGCAGGAATACGACTGCGATTTCCATATCCGCTTAGCCCTTCATCATGTTGATGTCTTCGACGGCAATGGAACCGCGATTACGGTAATAGACCACGAGGATAGCGAGCCCGATCGCAGCCTCGGCGGCAGCGACGGTGAGGACAAACATCGCAAAAATCTGTCCCACGAGATCCTGAAGATGCGTGGAAAAGGCGACGAAATTAATATTGACTGCGAGCAGCATCAACTCGATCGACATCAGAATGATAATCACGTTCTTCCGGTTGAGAAAAATGCCGAAAAGCCCGAGCGCGAATAAAATTGCCCCGAGAGCGAGATAGTGTCCGAGAACGATTTCCATACCTAAATCCCGCTCCCGGTTTCGACTTTGACAACTTCGACCGCGTCTTCGGGTTTGCGATCGAGTTGGTTCGCGATGCGCTGTCGCTTAACTCCTTCGCGGTGGCGAAGTGTAAGAACGATTGCCCCGACCATGGCAATTAGGAGAATGATCCCGGCTGCCTGGAAGAGATAGACATAATCCGTATAGATCAGGCGGCCGATCGCCAGTGTGTTGGAGGTCCCGGCCGCGGCTTCGGTGTTGATAACCGTGCCAGCAACCTTGCCAGGCTTGACGACCCAGCCAGCCACCACCAAGAGCAATTCGACAATCAGTACCAGCCCTATAAGCGCGCCAACCGGAAGATATTGTAGAAAGCCTTGGCGGAGCTCGACAAAGTTAATGTCGAGCATCATGACGACGAAAAGGAACAGCACTGCGACCGCGCCCACATAGACAACCACAAGGATCATAGCCAGGAATTCCGCGCCCATAAGAACGAAGAGGCCCGCGGAATTAAAAAAGGCGAGGATCAGGAACAATACCGAGTGAACTGGGTTTCGCGAGCCTATCACCATGAC
>DLVK01000223.1:0-4989 GCA_003444235.1 Rhodospirillaceae bacterium | reverse complement strand
TTCCGCAATGCCCACCTTTACGCCCATTTGGGCGGAAAACCGCGCGCACCGAACGCCACCGGAACCGCCACCAATGACAAACAGATCATAGTCGTACTTCGATTTCGCCGGACTTTTCGCCATGGGGCACCCCTCAAAAAACTATCAATCCAAATTGGTAGCCAAATTTGCTCGCCAAATTGCTCGAACGATGAGAACCTAAGCCCGCCGCGACCCGACGACAATGCCTCGGACGTCTCAATACAGTCACGTTAACTCAACAAGTGGTGAATACCCGGCTACCGCGCGATTGCCGTTAGTCGCCGAAAAATAGAGGCACCAGTTTTACGTAATCGCTGAACATCGCGACGATCTCGCCCCTCTTCAATGCCAGACGGGCACGCAACCGGTAGTTTTCGCCATCTTTGGGCGCCCGGTCCACCGCCTGGTCCGCATCCGCATAGGCTTTGTCGAGTTCACCGGCGGCTTCATAGGCAGCGGCGCGTTTGCGGTAAACCACAGCCGGAGCGCCGCCATAATCTATTACCAGCGAATAATCTTCGATCGCCAGCGCATTGCGGTCGGTGAGGGCACGAAGATCGGCGCGCCTAAGCCGGGCTTCCTGATGCATTGGCATACCGACCAAAGTCTGATCGAGGCTCTTCTCCGCTTTGTCGATCTCATTTGCTTTCAAATAAATCTGCGCCAGACGGTAGTGTGCCCGGTGGTGGCCGTCATCCAGTTTAACCGTTTCCTGATAGTCGGCTTTCGCTTTCGCCGTTTCTCCTTCGGCCTCAAAGGATCTGGCGCGATGAAAATAGACTTTGGGTTTTTTCGAGCCGGTCTTGAGCGCCCGGGTCAAATCGGTGATCGCGCGACGATATTTACCGCGCAAAAAATAACCGACGCCGCTCTCTTCGAATAAGAAGCGATATTCCGGCTTGGTTTCGGTTACCCATGTCATATCGCCATGACCCTCTTCGATATTTCCGAGCATGAAATGGGCCTCGGCGCGGCGGATATAGAGTTTTGCGATGCCGGATTTTCTTTTTATCAGCCAGTTAAGTTCGGCAAGGGCGATTTTGGGCTTTTTCATCGCCAGATAAGTGCGCGCCAACAGGAACCGAGGCTCGACATACTTCGGATGATATTTAACTGCCGACTTGAAATCCTTGAGAGCCTTTTCCAGCAATTTTTCTTCTAGATAGACCCGCCCACGATTAAGACGAAACAGCCGCTTTTTAGGACTCAACCGAACCGCTCTCGAAAGGTCTCTGAGCGCCCTTTTGGTGTTACCGCGTTTGTATTCTATAGCGCCGCGATTGTTATAGGCGGGGGCGTGGCCACCATCGCTCGCAATTGCCCTGGAATATGACCGATAGGCTGAATCAAACCTGTTCTGCGATTTATAAGAATTACCGATCAAAAAATGGGCTTTGGCCTTCTGCTTTGAGCTCGCGCGCTTGTTTTTGAGAACGTTTCCACAATACTCCCTCGCCTCGCCGTAGCGCTTTTTGGCCGCTGCAAGGGTACAGTCTTTCAAAGATTCTGTCGGGCTGGGTAAGGCGGATAAGGCAAATACGGCATCTGCAGGCGACATACTCGCCAGCACCGAACAAATCGCCAATAACCGTATAGGGCGCCGCATTGCTCCTCCCCACAACTTGCGCGAGGGAAAATTACAATAATTATCGGAAAAATGTAACGCGGGACCAAAGACCCGCTTGCCAAGAGGGCTAGCGCTGTTTTCGTGCCTCAAGCCGCTTCAATGCCTGACCCGCCGCGATCTTTTCGAAGGTACCTTTTGCGGCCGAGTTTTCCGCTTTTTGAAATAGGCGTTCAGCCTCTTCCAGCCGACCCTCATTAAGCCTTTGTTCTGCAATGTAATAGTCGATCAAAGGTATAGATTCGGACTGTTCCGCTGCCGATAATCGCTCAGGAATCGCATTTCGCAATGCTTTTTCGCGAATCTGACCAAGATAGAACGCGGTCACCAAACCGTACCAAGTCTGTAGATCTACTGATTCATTACGTCGCCGAAGATTTTCCTCCGCTTTTTGGGCTGCTCCAGCCGTACGCTTTTCCGACACATACAGTAAAAGAAAACGTACGTAATCGCCTCCATCTCGCTCTATAGTCTTGCGTATATCCGCCGCCGCCGATTGCCATTTACCGCTCAAAAATTGCGATTCTCCCCGCAGTTTCAGCGCATTAATATTCTCCGGCTGACGTTTAAGTACACCTGAGAAATCACGTACAGCACGATCGAAACGGCCCAGCAAATAGTGGGCATAGGCACGATTGTAGAGCGCATCGACTTCTTTAGGCGCCAATGCCAGGGTTTTACTGAAATCTGCAACCGCTTTCTCATATTGCTTATGCTGCGCGTACACCAGCCCCCGATTATAATAAGCCGCAGTAAAATCGGGACGAATCTGGATGGCGGTTGCATAGTCCTCAACCGCCGCGCGCCAATTATCCATCCGATTATTGACCTGCGCGCGGCCGGCGTAAGCATCGGCATCTCGAGAATCGATACGCAAAACCGCCCCATAGTCACGCAATGCGTGACGATACTGCTCGCGCGTAACGTACGCGTACGCTCGGTGGCTATAGGCCATTATAAGGTATTTATCAGGCAGCTTTCCGGTCCGGATCGCGCGGCCGCACAAACCTACCATTTTCCTCGGTTCACCAACGTTTACACAGGCTTTTACGTCGGCGATAGCCGCCAATGTTGCGGCATCGGGTGGGGTTTTATCGGCGGCGTACGTGACGTACGTGTTACTTGCGAAAAGAACAGCCAGGGCTGCAATAATCGAGCGCTTGCTTACGATTGCACGCCCCCCATGCACACATACTTAACTTCGAGATACTCATCAATCCCCTGATAGGAACCTTCGCGGCCGATACCGGATTCTTTCATCCCGCCAAAGGGGGCCACTTCGGTCGAAATCACTCCCGCATTGACGCCGACAAGACCATATTCGAGTGCTTCGGCAACCCGCCATATCCGGCCCACGTCGCGGCTGTAAAAATAGCCCGCGAGGCCGAATTCCGTATCATTTGCCATTTGAATCGCTTCTTCTTCGGTTTTGAAGCGGAACAACGGGGCGACAGGCCCAAATGTCTCTTCTCGGGTAATTCGCATATCGGTCGTCACGTCGGCCAATACAGTGGGCTCGTAAAATGTGCCCCCTAGAGCGTGTCGCTGACCGCCGATCACGACCCGAGCGCCTTTGCCGACCGCGTCTTGAACATGTTCTTCGACCTTCTCAACCGCCGGCATATCGATCAGCGGGCCCTGTACGACGCCGTCTTCGAGGCCACCGCCGACTTTCATTGCGCTCACCGCTTGGCTCAATTTGGCGGAAAACTCGTCATACACCTCGTCCTGAACCAAAATTCGGTTAGCGCAGACGCAAGTTTGGCCCGTATTCCGGAATTTGGACGCCATGGCACCTTCGACCGCGGCATCGAGGTCCGCGTCATCAAAGACCAAAAACGGCGCATTTCCGCCCAGTTCAAGGCTAATTTTCTTCACTGTGCTTGCCGATTGCTCCATCAACAACTTGCCGATTTCCGTCGACCCGGTGAAGGTTACTTTGCGCACGATCGGGCTCTGGGTCAGTTCTTTGCCCATTTCCGAGGCCGAGCCGGTAATGACGCTGAAAACCCCCTTCGGAATACCGGCCCGTTCGCCTAGTTCGGCCATGGCGAGCGCCGAAAACGGCGTTTGCGAGGCTGGCCGGGCGACCATGGTGCAACCCGCCGCCAGAGCGGGGCCCACTTTTCGTGCGATCATCGCGTTTGGAAAGTTCCAGGGTGTGATGGCCGCGCAAACACCGACCGGTTCTTTGGATACGACAATCCGCCAATCGTTGTTCGGCTGTGGAATGGTATCGCCATAGACCCGTTTGCCTTCCTCGGCAAACCAATCGATGAAGGCGGCGCCGTACAAAACTTCACCGCGCGCTTCCGCAAGCGGCTTACCCTGTTCGGAGGTCATCAATACCGCCAGGTCTTCCTGATGTTCGAGCATCAGTTCGTACCAGTTCCTGAGGATCGCGCCCCGCTCCTTCGCGGTCAGCGCGCGCCAGGCGGGATACGCCGCATTTGCCGCTTCGATCGCGCGCCGGGTCTCCGTCGCGCCCATCATCGGCACCGAGCCGAGATTCCCATCATCGGCGGGATTATTGACGTCGAAGGTTTTACCGCTATCGGCATCTACCCATTCGCCGTCCACATAACATTGCTGACGAAACAGCTTTTTGTCGCTGAGCTGCATGACTGGTCCTCCCTGACCGGAAATATTTCGGATTCCTTTTAACCGGAGTATAGGACCCGCAACCGGCTCTCGGAAAGGCAAATTATGGTGAAGACTGTCTCATTGCTGCTGGCGCCGGGGGAATAGGCAAGCCGGCTTCCGCTTGCTACAAAATCGTCAATCACGCCACCACGCCACAGTGCAGTTCACCCACGGAAGAAAATCATGAAATTCAGCATCAGTTTGACTTCGGGCACCGACCGCGCGATTTCCGCCGGCGAGATCACCGACTTCGCGCAGCAGGCCGAGGCACTCGATTATCACGCGATCTACATTACCGACCACTATTATCACAACCATCCGAATTTCCATTCGGTGAGCGCCGCAGCCGTCCTGTGCGCTGCGACCCGGCGGGTAAAACTCGGCTTTTCCGCCTATCAAGTTCCGCTCCGCCATCCCATCGCGGTCGCCAAGAAATTCACCATGCTCGATGCCCTCTCCGAGGGCCGTTTCATCGCGGCGCTTGCCACCGGCTCCTACGACAAGGAATTCGAAGCCTTCGGCATTCCGTTTAACAAGCGTGGCCGGATGATGGATGAGGGTATTCGCGCGATCAAAAGACTCTGGACCGAAGATAGTGTCGATTTCGAGGGCGATTTCTGGTCCTTCGAGAATGTCAGCGTCAAACCGAAACCGGTGCAAAAACCCCATTTACCGATCTGGATCGCGAGCTCGCGATCCAG
>DLVK01000550.1:0-4120 GCA_003444235.1 Rhodospirillaceae bacterium | reverse complement strand
GTCGGTGGCGGGTTCGGTATGAAAACGCAGGCCTATCCCGAATACCCGGTGGTACTCAAAGCGGCGGAAAAACTAGATCGACCGGTGAAATGGGTCGGGACGAGGGCCGAAAGCTTTGCCGTCGACAATGCCGGGCGAGACAGTCAGCTCACCGCGAAATTGGCCCTCGACGAAAACGGCGGCATCCTCGCACTCTGGTATCATTCGATCCAGGGGATGGGTGCCTATCTGGCTGCAAGCGGACCCGGCAGCCCGACCCGCAACACCGCGATGTGCCTGTCCGGTTGTTATCGTATCCCTGCAATCTACGCCCACGTCCAATGCGTGTTCACCAACACCGCGCCGATCGGTCCGTATCGAGGCGCCGGCCGCCCGGAAGCCGCCTATATGTTGGATCGCCTTATGGATCTGGCCGCAAAAGAGACCGGTTTGGATCGTACCGAGATTCGTCGGCGCAATTTCATTCCTCCCGACGACATGCCCTATTCCACGCCGCTGGATGTCACCTACGATTCCGGCGAATTCGAAGCCATACTCGAAAAGGCATTGCCTTTTGCCGATTGGGACGGTTTCGCCACCCGTCGCGACGACACCGAAAGTGCCGGTAAATTTCGCGGCCTCGGCATCGCGACCTTTCTCGAACATGCCGGTGCCCAAACCGCAGAGTCCGCGCGTATCGGTTTCGATGAATCCGGTCGCGTGGTGCTCTATAGCGGCGCCCAGTCCCAAGGTCAGGGACATATAAACACGTTCGCACAATTGATCTCCGAAACACTCGGCCTGCCAAAGGATCGAATCACCATGGTCCAGGGCGATAGCGATCTCTCACCAAAGGCGGGCTCGACTACCGGGTCACGCACCATGTCGGTCGGCGGTGGCGCATTTCATAAGGCAGCACTGGAAGTGATCGAACACGCCAAAACCCTGGCGGCAGATCATTTCGAATGCGCACCCGAGGATATCGAGTTTGACGACGGAATTTTCCGAATTGCCGGCACCGACCAGACAGTGCGTTTCGAAACACTGATCGATCAATCACCGAAGGGCGCCTTGGATGCGGAAGTGGATTACGATGCTGCTGCCCCCACCTATCCAAATGGATGCCACATCGCCGAAGTGGAAATCGATCCCGAAACAGGCACCGTTTCGCTGGAGCGCTACACGGGCGTCGACGATTCTGGCCGCGTCATCAATCATATGATCGTCGACGGTCAGCTCCATGGCGGTATCGTCCAAGGCGCGGGTCAAGTGCTGATGGAGCACGGCGTCTACGACGATGACGGCCAGCTTATCGCCGGATCGTTCATGGACTACGCCATGCCGCACGCGGACGACATGCCAAGTTTCACTCTCGATTTTCATCCGGTGCCGTGCCGGACCAATGCCATCGGCGTCAAAGGCGCAGGTGAGTCCGGCACCATCGGCGCACTGCCCGCGGTAATGAACGCGATCACAGACGCCCTCGCCTCGGCCGGAGTCACGGCGGAAAACATGGTCGAAATGCCAGCCACGCCGGAGGCGGTTTGGCGGGCACTCGGGACGCGCTAGGCGTCACAACCGCGCTATATTGGGTGCATGAGTACCACCGCCACCGACCCGGCTCCATTGCCGAGACGACAGGTCCGCGCCATTGCCGCCGCGATTGTGCCATGCGGCGCGCTGCAAAGTTTCGACACTTTCGCCGTCGCGATCGCGTTGCCGACGATGATGGGTGCATTTTCCGCAACGATCACCGAGATCTCCTGGGTCCTTACCTCTTATTTGATCGCAGCCGCGGTGTTTACACCCTTGTTTGGCTGGGCAACCCGGCGGATCGGACGTCGGCGCCTGCTTCTCGGCGTACTCATCGGATTCAGTTTCTGCACGGCGCTGGTCGCCACCGCGGATACACTCCACGAAGTTATCGCACTTCGCTTCCTGCAGGGCGTCTTCTCGGCAGGGCTCAATCCCTTGAGCCAACAAGTGATTATGGCCGCCGTACCTAAGGAAGAGCACTCACGTGCTTTTAGCTGGATGACCACAGGGCGCATGACCGGTGTCACGCTCGGGCCCATCATCGGGGGGCTGATGACGGAACATTTCGGCTGGAGCTACGTGTTCTGGGTCAACTTCCCGATAGTTGTCATCGAACTCACCATGGCCTGGCGGTATGTTCCCGACGGCGGCAAGGTGGACGGCGTGCGTTTCGATATGTTCGGTTTCGCCTGCCTTAGCGTCGCCATCCTGTTTTTTCAGCTCATGTTGGACCAAGGCGAACGGTTGGAATGGTTCTCGTCCCCGGCCATTTTGCTTTTCGCGGCACTTGCAGGCGGTGCTTTCTATCTCTTCGCGGTGCATCTATTCACCGCCGACAACACCTATATCGACCCTCGCGTTTTCTCGAACCGGGATTTCGTCATAGGTCTTCTGTTCATCGCCATAACAACTTTTTTGATCTACGGAATTGCTGGCATCCTGCCCGCGATGCTTCAGGAGCATATGGGGTATCCGCCGCTCGACGCCGCCTATGCGCTTTCCACCCGTGGAATTGGCTCGATCGTAAGTGCCTTGGCCACCGGTTGGATTTTGCTGCACATGCCAATTCGGCCGATGCTTGGGGCCGGCATATTCCTGACCGGCGTCTCGACCTGGATGCTGTCCGACATCACCCAAGATGTCGATCTGCTCTACGTGATGGCCGCGTCATTCGTTCAAGGTGCGGGACTAGGGATGTTCAACGTCTCGGTCACCACCGCTGCTTTCAGTACCATGGAAGATCACATGCGCCCGTACGGCACGACGGTGATCTCACTGGTTCGACGGATGGGATCGGCGATTGGCATTTCGATCTTAGTGTCGGTGCTGGTTCACAAAACCCAATCTGTACGAGCGACCCTGACCGAAGCGCTCCATAGCGGCCGGCTCGAAAAACTCGATTTACCCGAAAGCTGGAATATCACCGAACGCACAGGCGTAATGCGTCTAAACGAAATCGTCGATGCCCAGGCCGAATTCGTTGCCTTCCTCTATGATTTCCAATTGATGACGATCCTGGTCGCGCTCTGCTTGCCGCTTGTTCTGTTGCTCAAGCCGTCCCGCAAAGCACCGCGCAGCAAATAAATAGCCGCCAGACCAAGTCGCGGCATCTAGTGGGCCGTTATTACATGCCCACCATATATTGTATCTCATTGAAAAATATAAACTTATTCCCAAACGTAGAGGATGTATTCGGTTTTTTTTACTTGTAATAAAATAATTATTGTAATCGAGTACCAATTATAGTAAATAAAACTGAAATGAAACGATTTAAACATCACTTTAGACTGTAATATTCGTAATAGAGGCGATGTTTAAACAAAATTTGGTGGAAAAATGAAAAAATTCGCAATTTTGCTTGCCCTCTTGGGCGCGACTTCGAGCTTGGCTCAAGCGGCGGATTTCTTAGCCGGTCGCGACGCTTATATTCGGGGAGATTTCCAGATCGCATATCAGGAATTCCTCCCCTTGGCGCAAAAAGGTGACGCGAAATCGCGCGTCGGCGTCGGCCTGCTATACGCGAAAGGCCAAGGCGTCCAACAGAACGATATCGAAGCACATCGTTGGTTTACATTGGCCGCTGAACAAAAGCCGAAACCGAACGTGTTCGTTCACACAGTCGCGGTTGAAAACCGCAAGGTTCTGGCGAAACGCATGAGCCCAATTCAGATCGCCGAAGCCGAGCGATTGGCAGAAGCAAGCGAAACGGCCAGGCAAAGCGACGCGATCATCCGAAATAGCGACGAGACGTCACCGGAAGCGCTCGAACAATTAGCTGCAGCCGCCGGGTCGCCGCCAACGCCCACCTCCGCACTATCCTTGCCGCCGCCGCCAGTGCCTAGTGCACCGGTAACCGCCGCCAAGCCGACGAGCCTGGTACCGCCGGCGCCGAAAACGGCCACCCCACCTGCTGTCAAGGTACCCGAACCGCCTGCCGCACCGGTGGTAAAAGCGCCTGAACCACCCGCATTGCCTCAGGTGGCCGCGCCCGAGCCGCCAAAAGTGCCAGAAACGACCGCGCCGATCCGCAAAGTACCGACGTCGAGAGGCGCCCCGTTGACACCCACACCGGTCGAGCGTCAGGCTTTGCCGATGCCCGAAGGGC
>DLVK01000104.1:0-2658 GCA_003444235.1 Rhodospirillaceae bacterium | reverse complement strand
CGAAAGCTTTCTCGAACTGGTGCGCCATCGCGGCAGCAAGGCTCGTATCGCCCATATGTTGAAAACCGGCAAACCCTTGCGCAACTGATCATGTTCGGATGGCTTGCGAATAAGATCGGTGAGGCGCTGGCGGGGTATCTCGACAAGGAATCCGGCAGCTATTCCAGCGTTTCGGTGACACCGTTACGCCGTTTGCGTCGGACGTTGCAGCCCGGCGATATTCTTCTGGTCGAGGGCAATCAACGCGTCTCGACGGCGATCAAATACCTGACCCAATCCTCGTGGTCCCATGCCGCTTTCTACATTGGCGAAGGCTATGATCTTGCGGAGAGCGGAGCCGAGCCCAATTCGCTCATAGAGGCGGATTTATCGAAAGGCGTCGTGGCGGTCCCTCTCTCGAGATACCAACATCTCAACACGCGGATTTGTAGACCAATGGGATTGAGCGATCAGGATCGACAGACGGTGATCGACTATATGATTAACGCTCAGCGTCGCGGCATGAAATACGATCTTAAGAACATCATCGATTTGATGCGGTACCTGCTGCCCAAGCCGCCGGTCCCGAAACGCTTCCGTCGGCGAATGTTGGCGCTCGGAAGTGGCGATCCGACGCGCACGATCTGTTCGTCGTTAATTGCGCAGGCATTCCAGCAGGTTAAGTATCCGATATTGCCGAATGTCCGTGAACGCTCGATCTACGATAGCAAGCAGCAGCAATTCGTGGCCCGCGAATACCTTCATATTCGCCATCACAGTCTCTTTGCGCCGAGGGACTTCGATCTATCGCCCTATTTCCGGATTGTAAAACCGAGCCTCGAGACTAACTTTAATTATAAGGAGCTCGAATGGTACGAGGATGCCGCAGAGTCCGACGAATCCGATAAAGGAGATGGCGAAACGTGTTGAGCGGACTGCCTTTGGTGCTGTGGATTGCCGGCCTGATTGCCTTCGTGGCGCTACTCTATTGGGGGCGCGGTTATTGGGCTTGGGTATTGGCCACAGCAGCGATCTTGGCTTCGGTTTGGATCGACGGCGTTTCGAGCCAAAACCTCTTCTGGACGGCCGCGGTCATTTTGGCGTCGATTGCAGTCCTATTCGGATTCCGTCCGTTCCGCCGAACCTTGATTTCACCGGCACTTCTCAAGGTCGTGAAACGTATTCTCCCAAGTATGGGAGAGACCGAACGGATCGCCCTCGAAGCGGGGACTGTCTGGTGGGACAGGGATTTGTTTTCCGGTCGGCCGGATTGGAAAAAGCTGCTCGCCTTTCAACCAAAACCGCTGACCGATGTAGAAGAGGCTTTTATGGAGGGCCCGGTCGAAGAATTGTGCCGTATGGCCGACGATTGGCAGATCCACCAGGATCGCGACTTGCCGCCGGAAATTTGGAATTTCATCAAGAAGCATAAGTTCTTCGGCATGATCGTGCCGGAGGAATATGGCGGTCTCGGGTTTTCCGCTATCGGTCATTCCGCAGTGATTACCAAGCTGTCCAGTCGCAGCGTTCCGCTCGGCACCACGGTAATGGTGCCGAACTCGCTAGGTCCGGCGGAGTTGTTGCTTCATTACGGCACCGAAGAGCAGAAAAAACACTACCTGCCGCGGCTTGCCACCGGCGAGGACATCCCCTGCTTTGCCCTCACGGAGCCCGAAGCCGGCAGCGATGCCGCCTCGCCGCGCAGCCATGGCATTGTCTGCAAGGGCGAAGTCGACGGCAAAGAAGTGCTCGGCATGCGGCTTACCTGGAACAAGCGCTATATCACCTTGGCGCCGGTGGCGACGGTTGTAGGACTGGCGTTCCGGCTGTTCGACCCGGACGGCCTGCTGGGTGATGAAGAGGACATCGGAATCACCTGCGCGCTTATTCCCCGCGATACGCCGGGCGTTGAGATCGGACGGCGCCATGATCCGATGGGGGTGCCGTTTCAAAACGGGCCGATTAGCGGCAGCGATGTGTTCGTGCCGCTCGATTACATCATCGGCGGTGAAAAGGGCGCGGGCCAGGGTTGGCGCATGTTGATGGATTGTCTCGCTGCGGGCCGATCCATTTCGCTACCGTCGCTGTCGGTTGCGGCGGCGGAGATGACCGCCCGAACCGCAGGTGCTTACGCGACGGTTCGTGAGCAGTTCGGTCTGCCCATCGGGCGCTTCGAGGGAATAGAGGAGCCATTGGCGCGCATCGGCGGTTATGCCTATTTGATGGATGCGGCACGACGGATTACGTGCGGTGCAGTCGACGCCGGCGAAAAACCTGCGGTGCTTTCCGCGGTCATCAAGGCCTATTGCACCGACGCCATGCGTCATGTGGTCAATGACGGCATGGACATTCAGGCCGGTGCCGGAATCTGCCGAGGGCCACGAAACATTCTGGGGCGGAGCTTCATTGCGGTGCCGATTGGTATCACTGTCGAGGGTGCGAATATCCTTACTCGCTCGATGATCATTTACGGGCAGGGCGCCATCCGCGCTCATCCTTTTGTTCACGACGAAATGGAAGCGGCGGAAGCGGGCGACGTCCGAAGGTTCGATAACGCCCTTTTCGGGCACATCAATCTGGTCATGTGCAATGGTATGCGGGCCTGGATTTTAGGACTAACCGGGAGCCGGCTGACGCGCGCGCCCGTATCCGGACCTGCGGCACGTTACTATCGCTCGC
>DLVK01000253.1:6109-6295 GCA_003444235.1 Rhodospirillaceae bacterium | reverse complement strand
CGATTGCCGCCGATAATCGTATCGACGGTCAACGCGACCACATCGAAATTTGCGTCCTTGGCCTTTTCGATCATTGCCTTGTTCAAGCCACGATCATTGTGGAAGTAAAACTGAAACATCTTCGGCGTTTTAATGAGTTCGCCGATCTTTTTCAGACTGACCGTGCCCAGCGACGACACGCCGAAC
>DLVK01000253.1:0-5803 GCA_003444235.1 Rhodospirillaceae bacterium | reverse complement strand
CAGCGACGACACGCCGAACATGGTTCCGAACTTTTCGGCGGCTCGTGCAACCGCACGCTCGCCATCATGATGGAATAGTCGCTGCAGGGCGGTCGGCGCACAAAATAGGGGCATATCCAGCTTGGCACCCATTACTTTCACCGACATATCGACTTCCTCAACGCCTGCCAAAACATTCGGCACCAGGTCGCAGTCGTCGAATGCAAAGGTGTTGCGCTGATAGGTCACCTCATCGTCGGCTGCCCCATCGATATAGTGAAAAATGGGACTGGGAAGCCGCTGCTTCGCGAGCAGTCGTAGCTCTTCGACATTGTGGCAGTTGTTCAGGGTTCGAAACATGATTTGTTAGCCTTACCCTCCCGGATTGGCCCCCGAGACCAGCAGGAATTGCGGTTTCGCCAGAAGGACATAGCACATGCTCAGAAGTCCATCCGGAATGCAAGCGCGCAACGATGCGCCCCAAGAGGTAGCGATGATCTAGTTAGGCCGTCAGGCGGCGGTTCGTGCGCCTTCGCCAAGCCGGCTGTCGAGAAGATGGTCAACGGAAACTTTTCCCGCACCTTTGAGAGCGAGGTAGAGGAAAAGAAATACCCAAAGCGTGCGTTGATCGAGGATCACGGCGTTCGACAGATTATCGAACCAGGCGCCGATCGTTGCGGCTTTCGCACCGTGAAATGCGATATCCACGTAACTCTGAACAAGGACAAATCCGATCATGCCAAGCGCAGCAATGCGCGTGAAAAGGCCGAGCACAATCAAGATCGGAAGAATTACTTCACTATAGCTGCCGATGAAGACAATTATCTTCCACGGGAAGAATGCCACCTTGGAGGCATCGTAGCCAGCAGCTTCGACGATCGACGGCAGGATTTGGAAATAGGCGCCGTCGGCGATGGAAAAAGGTCCGCCGGCGAACTTCGTCATCGCCGAATTGAAGAAATAGACAAACAAGACCGCAGCGAATGCGAAGCGGGCTAGAAGGCCGGGCAGCCAGTCGCCGGTAGTGCGGTCGACGAATTCGATCGCGCGCGCATGAAGTGCGGTCAAGCAGTCAATCACGGTCGCTCTCCGATCCGCTCGAAGGTTCCGGCGTCGAACAGGCCGGCCAGATGTGCGGAAAGGTCGAAATCGGGTTCTGCTGCAGCACCTGCTTCTGCGGCGATGCCGAGTGAATCGCCTTCAAGCAAACTGTCTAAGAAATTTGCGCCGCCGGTTGGTAGAATGAGTGTGTCCACGTCGAGTTCGGGGCGAACGGTGAGGGCGTCTTCGGCGCACGCCATGTCGACATCGTCGGATGATGCAAGGCCAACGCTCGCGCCCCAAAGTGACACGACCGGGTATCGGGATCGAATGAGCGAAACAGCCGGATGGGCCACGAGCGTTATTGCTGCGACCTCGTCGGATGGAATTTCGGCCAACGCGGAAATCGCCAAGGGTGTCGCATCCGCCGCGTGATAGGCCTGGAGGCGTGCGAATTCCAGTCGTGCGACGTCACCCAGATAGGGGACGGATGCAGCTGGCGGAAAATCATCCAAAAAGGCTCCGAACGTGTCGCCATATTGGAAGAGCAGGGGTGAACTCGGCGGTGCGTGGTCGATATATGCCTGTGCGGTGGCCTGGAAAAACTCGTCTCCCACCAGCTTGAGAACCGCCGGAAAAATGTCCCGCAGGGTATCGATTGCCGCAACTGCGACATTGTTGCGGTAGACGTCGAACCGTTTCGTCTGAGCTGCCTGGTTGCTCCCTGGCCGGCGGACATCCGTTGGCGCGGACCGGTCGGGATCCGTAAGCGCTTGGGCGAACGTGGATTGTGAGCTAGCCAATCGCGACACGGCGGGGCTCCTTCCACGGTGATGCAACTTTGTCTCTATCCATAATGTCCGCCATCAAGGCGTCTGCGGATTGCGCTTCCGCAAAAAGAGTCGCCCAATCGGGAACATCCGCGTCCCATTCGATCAATGTCGGCAAGGGGCCGGTACGTGTGACGACCCGGCGATATAGCTGCCAAACCGGATCCGCGACCGGCCGGTCATGGGCATCGATGAGGAGGGTTGCGCCGGTTTCATCGCTGTCTTGTGCGTGTCCGGCGAGATGGATTTCGCCGACCGCATTGAGCGGAAATGCATCGATGTAGGCTTCCGCAGAATAATCCTGATTGGTTGCGGATACGAAAACATTATTGACGTCCAGAAGCAGGCCGCAGCCGGTTCGATCCGTCACCTGCGTCAGAAACTCGAGTTCAGTCATGGTGCTGGTTTCGAAGGTCACATAGGTCGACGGATTTTCCAGTAGCATCTGCCGTCCCATGGCCTCCTGAACTTCGTCGATATGGTCGACGACGACCTGAAGCGTCTCATTCGTATAGGGGACCGGCAACAGATCAGGGAAATAAGTGTCGTCGTGCGTGGACCACGCCAGATGCTCGGAAAAAATCCCCGGCTCATAGCGGTCGTTGACAGTTTTCAGTCGTTTTAGGTGTTCCTTGTCGAGGGGCCGTGCGGCACCGATCGACAATCCGACACCATGAAGCGATAGAGGATATTGCTCGCGAATGCGAGAGAGAAAATGATGCGGCGGGCCGCCATCACCCATGTAATTTTCGGCGTGAATCTCGAACCAGCCGATATCAGGCTGGGTTTCAAGAATATCACCGTAATGCTCCGGTTTCAGGCCGACGCCGGCACGACTAGGAACGGCCTTCGGCGAACGAAATATGTGTGATTGGGGAGCCATTTTTGTGACGGGGTCCGGCATTTTATAATCTAAGTAATTCGGAGATCGTTGGCTCCTCCACGCGCTGGAAACCGTTGCGCGTGGAGGAAATTCCAAACGAATTTAGCCCTTCGGCAGGTCGCGCTTGAGCTCCGATAGGGAGCCAGTACGTTTGCCAGGAAGTTTGAACTTAGGGTTCGATTCCTCGACACCGTATTTTGCGCAGTCACCTTTTGGCACTGCAGTCCACGCGTTGCCTTGGTAGTTGACTTTGGACGTTCCGGCGCACGTCGTGCCCGGGCCCGCCTTGCAGTCATTTTTGCCAGCGAGCGAAATTCCATAGCACTTTTCTTTCGCTCCGGCGTGGGCCGTATTGGTAACGCTGCTTGTGGCAGTAACTGCCAGGGCAACGGCACCGGCAACCGAGGCTGCCGTCAAGATTTTCGATTTTTTGGACATAAATATCCTCCGTTCATAGTGGTGCTGTCACTCGAACGGTTATTGTGCAATTGATGGGATTGCCAATCCAAGTCAACTTTCCGTTATGCAATTCGTTCAATGAAATCAAATAGAAATGATATTTGCGCGAGGACGGACCAAGCGTACTCGGGTGTGCAGCCTGTCACGTAATTACAGGCGGTCGGGTCGGCCGGGCAGCCGTAGCTGCCCGTCCGAAAAATTTTCCAAACTGGTCTTTGACGTGAGGCCTTGCTCAGTCGCTCGGACTAATCATTTTTTCGGGTCGGACAAGAGTATCGAACTCTTCCTCCGTCACGTAGCCGAGACCCAATGCTTCCTCTCGAAGCGATGTTCCGTTTTTATGGGCGGTTTTTGCGATTTCCGCCGCCTTGTCGTAACCGATGGCCGGTGCCAGGGCGGTCACCAGCATCAATGAGCGTTCCATCAACGTTGTAATGTTAGCTTCATTGGCGGTTATGTCGACAACGCATCGGTCGGCGAAGCTAATTGACGCATCCGCAAGCAGTTTGATGGATTGCAGCATCGCGTAAGCCATCACCGGCTTGTAAACGTTGAGTTCGAAATGGCCCTGGGTGCCGGCAAAGGAAATCGTTGCATGGTTTCCGTGAACCTGGGTGCATACCATCGTCATCGCCTCCGCCTGGGTCGGGTTGACCTTGCCCGGCATGATCGACGATCCCGGTTCGTTTTCGGGCAGCGACAATTCACCAAGACCGGATCGCGGGCCTGAACCCAGAAGTCTGACGTCGTTGGCGATCTTAAAGAGCGATACGGCTACCGTATTCAGGGCTCCGTGAGCATGCACGTAAGCGTCGTTCGCTGCGAGTGCCTCGAACTTGTTGGGAGCGGTCTTAAATGGCAGGCCGGTAATATTGGCGACCTCGGTGGCAAAGTCGCTATCGAACCCGACGGCTGAGTTTAGCCCGGTTCCGACAGCTGTTCCGCCTTGTGCCAGATAGTAGAGGCCGTCGAGCGCTTCCGTCACTCGCCCAATACCCAATTCCAGCTGCGCGGCATAACCGCTGAATTCCTGTCCGAGCGTGAGCGGCGTCGCGTCTTGGGTGTGGGTACGGCCGATCTTAACGATATCCGCCCATTCCTCGACTTTCTGGTCGAGCGCCGATTTTAAATGACCTAAGGCGGGGAGCAGTGATTCCTTGATTTCCTGAGCGGCCGCGATGTGCATGGCCGTGGGGAAGGTATCATTCGACGATTGGCTCATATTGCAATGGTCGTTCGGGTGTACGGGATCTTTAGAGCCTATTTCACCACCCAAAATTTCGATTGCACGGTTCGATACCACCTCGTTGGCATTCATATTCGATTGGGTGCCCGATCCCGTTTGCCATACGACAAGCGGAAAATGGTCGTCGAATTTTCCGTCGATAACTTCGCCGGACGCCTGATCGATGGCAGCGGCAAGTTTCGCGTCGAGTTTGCCTTGCGCCTTGTTTACGCGCGCGGCGGCTTGCTTGATAACGCCGAGTGCGTGCACCAGTGGGGCGGGCATGGTCTCGCCGCCGATCGGGAAATTGATGAGCGACCGCGCGGTCTGCGCGCCATAATATTTGTCTCCGGGGACTTCGAGTTCGCCGAAGGTATCGGATTCCATGCGGACGGGGTTAGACATTGGGACCTCTTTATATTTGAGCGGTTTGTTGACCGTTCTATCAGTTAGGGTTGGTGTGGTAGGGTGCTACGCTGGATTTATCGGCAAAATAAAGGGTGTTGCCGTCAGGATCGTAAAGTGAGAATTGCGGAGGGAACTCGGCGTCCGCGGTCAATATGGCAGTTTGTGGCTGGGAGTGCCGGCTGAGCTCTTCATACAGGTTCTGAAAATTATCGACATGAAACATAACGCCCGTGTTCGACATTAGACCCGGGTCATCGGTTTCGATAACTCTTAATCGCAAGTTGTTGCGACTGAGCACCAAGCTGTTTCTGTCCTCCCGACTTCTGAACCCGAGAATGCCCTCATAAAATGCCGCGGCCCGTTTCAAGTCCGATGAAAACAGGACCGGTGTTGTGTGCGGTTCACTTTCGTTTAAGTCAAATTTCATTTTTAGGTGCTCGGACAAGAACGGTAGCTATTAGCAGACGAATGAACCCAACAATATTGCGAATGACTTTCATTCGCAAATGGTGCATCGAAAAATTCGGCCGAACGAGTCGGACATAGCGTTCCGGGTAAAGAATGGAGTTGTGCGTAGGAGCGGTCTGCCCGTCATTTGCGAGTTCGCAAATATTCGAATCCACTTTTTACGGCTTTGTCGGCTATGCAGATTACGTGTTGCCACTCGCTGGATGGGTGTTTGAAAACGGCAGCGTAAACGGCCTAGCAGGTACGTTGTTTGATAAACGCGGTACGACTAGGTCGAAAATTTCCTAAATCTCAATATTTGGATTTTAGATCCAGGATGAATTAACAGCGCCTGCAGCGGATTTCTTCGAAAATCTCCTCCAAATCGCCGTCTTCTTCGGCAAAATCGAGTAGGCACCTCAACGCTTTCGATATGTCCGGCAAATCATATTCATCGACCATCTTTTCGAGGAATGCTTTCGAGTCCGCGGGTATCTCGAACTCTACCTTTATTTTCTCACCGGCCATTTC
>DLVK01000305.1:0-2555 GCA_003444235.1 Rhodospirillaceae bacterium | reverse complement strand
CTGCATGACGATGTGGTCGATGAATCCGTACTCCGTCGCGGCAAGGACAGTGCCAACGCGGTTTGGGGCAATCAGGCCTCCGTACTCGTCGGCGACTTTCTTTTTTCGCGGGCGTTCCAGATTATGGTCGCCGACGGCTCCCTTCGAGTGCTGAAAATTCTTTCCGACGCATCCGCGGTGATCGCCGAGGGCGAAGTCTTGCAACTGATGACCACCAACGACACGGAAACCAGCGAGGAAGCCTACTTAGACGTTATTCGCGCCAAGACGGCGACCTTGTTCGCCGCTGCGGCCAGCGTCGGCGCTGTCGTCGCCGAACAGCCGCAGGCAGAGGAACAGGCGCTCGAAAGTTACGGTATGAATTTGGGTATCGCCTTCCAGCTAATCGACGACGTGCTCGATTATTCAGCCGATGAAGAGGCGCTGGGCAAAACCGTCGGCGATGATTTCCGGGAAGGCAAAATCACCCTCCCCGTGGTGCTTGCCTGGCGGCGGGGCGACAATGAGGAGCGCAAATTCTGGCGACGCACGCTTGAGGATTTGGACCAGCAGGACGAAGATTTAGCCCATGCCATCGCGCTGATGGAAAAATACGACGCCTTGAAAGATACCGTCGATCGCGCCCGGCACTATGGCTCTATCGCCCGCGATGCACTTGGAATTTTCCGCGATTGTCCGATGAAGGATGCGATGTTGGAAGCGATCGATTTCGCTATTAGTCGTGCGTACTGACCGCACTTAGGATCGCTGCGCGGCCCTTGCTTCTCGCTGAAATATATAAAGTCCGCTGCCGACCACGATTGCCGCACCAGCAAGCATGGTGAGGCCTGGCACGTCGCCGAATATTAAGTACCCGAAAAGAACGGCAAAGATCAGCGAGAAATAACGGAAGGGCACCACCACCACCGCCTCCGCCAGCAGGAAGGCTGTCACCATAAAATATTGACCGACGCCCTGGAGAATACCGGTCAACGCCAGCAATCCGAATTCGCGCGACGTGGGCCATCGCCATTCGCCGATTACCGGGAAAAGCCAACTCAAAGGTAGTGACGCCAACCCGCTCAATAAAATAAATCCGGTCGAAACCGCCATTATCGCGCTGGTCGATTCAGAGCCCGACATCGATCGCGTGATGATGTCCCGCACCGAAAGGAAGAAAGTAGACCCGAGCGCGAGCAACGCCGACCAAACCAATGGGTTGCTTCCGGGACGGATCATCAAGAGCACACCTCCGAACCCGACCAACACAGCAGCCCATCTGCGCCAACCAACTTGTTCGCCAAGCGCGAACGGCGCCATCGCTGTAACGAATATCGGGGAGGCAAAAAGAATTGCGATGGTATCGGCCAACGGCAAACGCCGCGTCGCGGCCAGAAACATGAAAGTGGTTATGACCACGCACGCGCCGCGCGCAATCTGGTTGCGCCAACTTACGATGCGTATCGAAAGGAGCCCGCCACGCCACCATATAATCAATATTATCGGGACGAAAACAAAGCAGGCACGGAAAAAAATGATCTCACCGATCACCAATGTCCCGGTGAGGTATTTTGCGAGACCGTCAGTGAACGACAGGATCGCTCCCGAGATGATCAAGAACAGAATGCCTTTGAGTTGCGACGGCAATTGTATCCTCGGATTAGCAGCGGACCGGGGCAGAGAATTTGCTCTATCTACCCCGCGCAGGTCGGGGCGTCGATAGCAGAAAGCGCAATCGTCGGACTAACTCACCAGGTGTTTTACCAATGCAACCTATAACTCCTGGGTAGCGGCCAACACAGCTTTGGCATGGTCTTTGACTCTTACCTTACGCCAAGCCTCGCGGATCACACCGTCCGCATCGATCAGAAAGGTCGATCGCTCGATACCCATATGGGTTTTGCCATAAAGTTTCTTTTCCTGCCAAACGCCGAACAGCTCGCAAAGCGTACCGTCCGCATCCGAAATCAACCCGAAAGGTAAGTCGTATTTGGCGATGAAATTGTCGTGTCGGCGCACACTATCCTTGGACACTCCGATTACCTCTGCCCCAGATTTCTCGAAGTCCGACATTAGATCGCGAAAGTCGCAGGCCTCCGCCGAGCAACCTGACGTATTGTCCTTGGGGTAAAAATAGAGCACTAGCTTTCGGCCACGATAATCCGCTAACGAAAGATCGCCGCCACCACTCGCAGGGAGAGTCAGTTCGGGGATTGTATCGCCGATATCCAGCGGCATTCAGACACCTATCGCCAAATTGAATTTGTTATCGATGGAATAAGCCTAGGGACTCTAACCTGTCGTTTTCAACACCGCATCGAACGCCTCGAACTGGGGATGGCCAAGGTAGAAATCCTTGTTCTGACCGGCATTCTTGTGAGCCTGGCGAAATGCGTCCGAGCGGGTCCAGGCCTCGAAATCGGCACGGTTTTGCCAAATCGTATGGCTGGCATATAGCACGTGATCTTCGGCCTCTGGGCCTTTGAGCAGATGAAACTCCACAAATCCCGGGACACCTACCAAATGGCTGTCCCGGTCCCGCCAGACGGCTTCGAACGCTTCCGTACTTTCGAGCC
>DLVK01000081.1:0-4338 GCA_003444235.1 Rhodospirillaceae bacterium | reverse complement strand
CGCGCGCCCGGCGAAACCGGCCTTAAGGCCGTATTTTTGCGCGATTTCGAATAACCCGTCTCGGGTCAGTGCCGCTAAAACCTTGTTGTTGTTGGTAACCGCCTTGTCGGTTTCCGACGTTACCGCCACTTCGCGTTTTCCGTCTTCGCGGGTAATGCGTGAGAAACCCTGTTTTTCTCGGATACTCACCACTTCCGCCAGGGGCACTTCGGCACCATCGCTGCCTCGCAACCGGAACCCTTCGAGACTGCGAATGTTGGCCCCATCGCGGCTGTAGCGGACCCGCACGGTGACTTCCTCATCGCCCCGCGGGAATCGCTTGGCGATGGCACCTTCAAATGCGTTCCGCACCTGCCGGCCAACGCTTTCGGTAGAGAACCCGAGCCCGCGCCCTTGCGGCGTCACCGCGATTATCGCCTCGCGTTTGCCATATTGCAGATCGTCATTGGCATCCGTAACACCGGCGTAGCGCTGTAACAGACCTCGCACTTCGATTGCCGCCTTTTTCAAATCATCGAGGTTACGCCCTTTCAGACGCACATCCACATCACGGCCCGGCGGCCCGCCCTGGGCCGGCGTGATGGTAAAGATATCGATGCCGGGAATTGGCCTGACCCGTGCACGCCAGGCTTCGATAAACTCTGCGGTGCGGACGGTGCGTTGATCGGACTCGACCAGTTCGACCACCATACCGCCCAAATTATCCGCAAAGCTGACCGGCACGTCCTCACGCGCCACCGACACGCCGTATTTTTCCAAGCTGAATCGGACCAACCCTCCCTTGCCACCGGTGAGATCGTGTTCGGCGGCTTTCATCGCGCGCTTCATTTCACGCACCATGCGGGTAGTTTCGTGGCGTGGCGCCCCCGCGTTCATCTGCACGGAGGCAAACATCCGATCCGCTTCAGGCGCGGGAAAGAAGGTAAAGTTGATACGCCCACCTGCAATCAGCCCGATACTGACTATCAAAGCAGCCACCGCAATCGCGATAGTCGTATACCGCCACTCGACCGCTCGGCGGATAGTACGCTCGAATTGATTATCCCGGAATCGATCGAATATTTCGTTGAAACGAGCTCGAAACCGCCCGACCTCGGTGCCGACCATCGCAAAGGCACCTCGGAGATGGCCGGGCAAGGCGAGAAAGCATTCGACCAGGCTGGCGACGATCATCGCGACCACCACCAGCGGAATGCCGCGAATGATATCGCCGATTACGTCTGAAATGATGAACAGCGGCGTGAAGGCCGCAATGGTCGTAAGCGACGACGAGAAGACCGGGGCGGCCATGCGGGTCGCGCCAAGTTCCGCAGCCTCTTCGGGGCCAAGACCGGCGCGAAAATGTTTATCCGCATGTTCGCCTACCACAATCGCATCATCGACGACGATGCCCAGCGCCATAATCATGCCGAACAGGCTGACCATATTGATCGATTGGCCGGACACCAGCATCACCGCCAACGTCGCCATGATCGCCACCGGAATGCCGATCGCTACCCAAAAGGCCACCGGCACGCTCAGAAACAAAAACAGGATGAGAATGACCAACACCAGTCCGGTGAAGCCGTTTTCAAGCAACAGCGCGATACGGCCGCGAATGAGTTCCGATTTAACGTCGAATGTTTCCACGTTGAGATTTGGGGGTAGCGTCGGCTGCAGCTCTTTCAGATAGGCCTCGACCCGATCCGCCACCTCTAGCGCATCCGCTGCGAGCGCACGCTGGACATGTAGCTCGATAGCACGATGCCCCGTCCGCTCCAGAGTCGGCTGGTCTTCGTCAAACCGTTCACGGACCTTCGCGATATCCTTAAGAAAAACCTTTTCGCCATTCTTGAGAGAGCGCACTTCGATGCGCCCGACCCCTGCGGCGTTTTTCTCCAAGCCTATCGAACGAATAGTCTTCTTGACCGATCCCGAAAGATCGCCCGACGGCAGGTCTTGCGAGGTGCCGCGGATTTTTTCGGCGATGTCGGCCAGTTTGAGATCCAGTTCGAGCAGACGTTCCGGCGCCACTTCGACCCAAATCTCCTCATCGCGCGCACCACTCATATCGACCTTGTCGATACCGCGATCCAACAACTCGTCACGTATTCGTTTGGCGATCGCTTTGAGCGATGCTTCGGGATAAGGGCCCGAAATAACGATCCGGTTGATCGTGTCGTACCGGACGATGCGGCGAATTTCGGGGTTCTCGCTGTCCTCGGGCAATGTATTTACTTGCCCGACTGCGGTTTCCACATCGGCAAGTGCCGCCTGCATATCCGTTCCCGGCAAGAACTCGACGGAAATCTTGGCCAACCCTTCGACCGAGATCGAACGCACCCGTTTGACCCCATCGAGGAAGCGTACCTCGGGCTCGATTGCCTGAACGATATTGTCGTCGATATCCTCCGCGCTTGCTCCCGGCCATTCGACCTCCACCGACACCCAATCAATGCCAAAATCGGGGAAAAACTGGGTGTTGGTCTGGCGTAGCGCAAACAGACCCGCGACGATCATCACCACCATCAGCAGATTGGCCGCCGTGGGATGTCGAACGAAAAGTCCTATCAAACCGCTTTTTGCCGGCATCAGCGCACCGTTACTCGAAGACCGGGGCCAATTTCATTAAAGCCGGTAATGACGATCCGATCGCCGTCCTCGAGAGGACCGGTCACCAGCACTTCGTCGCCGATGCGGGTTTCCACACGCACCTTCCTCGCTTGTAGGCGACCATCGACGACGGTGTACACCGTATCTTCATGGAGCGCGGTCTCGGGCAAGCGCACCACGTTTCTATAAGTACGGTCGGAGAGATACACCTCGACGAAAATGCCGGGCCTTAACCTGGTTTGACGATCCAGGCCATCGAGCTTGGCATAAAGATTAACTCCGCCCGTAGCCGCATCGACCACGCTTTCGACGCGCGCAATCTTGGCACGAAAGGTTTCGGACGCACCGCCGCGCCAAACCACCTCGACCGGTTTTTCGACCAAATCTCCGGCTCTTGCGAGACGGCCAAATTGTCGGGTGCCAACCTGAAATTTGACTTCGAGCCGACCGGCACGGATCAGTTTCGCAACCGTGTCCCCAACCGAGACGTATCGTCCGACCGCTGTGCCGACGCCGGTCAAAAATCCATCGAAAGGCGCATAAAGCCGCGTATCCGCAAGATCACGTTTGGCCCGTTGGAGCGCCACCGACCGACGCTTAATCGTCGCCTCTTGGCTTTCGATATTGGCTTTTAGTTTTGCGATGGTCTGACCACGTTCGATGACCCGCTGGCGCGCTTCGCTGAGTGCCAACTTCGCATCGTCGAAGGTTTTTTCCGATACGTTCTTGCGGCGCATCAGCTTTGCACGGCGTGCCACGTCCCGCTCGCGCAATTGGGATTGTTCCTTGTCGCGCTCTAACAATGCCAGCGCGCCATCATAATCCGCCCGCAGTTCCGCCAGGCGCGCCTTCGCTTCAATCCACTCCGCGTCGCGTTCGCTTACCTCAGCCGCATAATCGAATGCATCGAACGAGACCAGAAGGTCGCCCTTGCTTACGATCCCACCGTCGATAAAGTTTTCATTTATCTCGACAACCCGCCCTTGAACCTCCGCACGGAGCTCTGCCTCTCGGCCAGCTGTGATTTCGCCGTAAAACCTCCGGCGGGGACGTATATCACCGGGCTTGGCATCGATAATCGCAACCGGCCATTGTTTCTCTTGGGCGGGCTTTGCCTGCACTTCGGGTTTGGTCGCTTTCAGTATGCCGACGATCAAAAAGGCCCCCGCCAAAACGGCAATCGGCAACGCGAACCGCAAAAGTCGTTTTCGACTCCTCCCGGCGAGCAATAATTTCAGTCTACGAATGTTCAGCATATTCATTGGGGAGCGTCCTCGAGCAAAGGCAGGTCGAGCATGCGCAGGATACCTGGGGTTACAGTCGAAATGACTTGTTGGCGGTTTTGGTCGTCATAATCCTGCCAGCCCGTGCGGGCAAAAATCACCGCACGGGCAAACCCGAAGGCCATGCATTGGCCAATCACGGTGGCAGTTATCAATTTGGCATCGGCCGAACTCGGATCAAGGCCCCGAGAGGCACCGACCAGTTGAGAAATCGCGTTGTGCATTGGCTCGATCCGTTCGGCGAACAAAAGATCGAAACCTTCCGATGGCTGTTGGAATTCGCGCATGACCAGCGGCATTTGCCAGCGAATCTTCGGATCCGACAGAATGCCTGACAGCAGCGCACCGACGAACCACGCGACCAATTGGGCAAGTTTCATCTTGTCGCTGTCCGCCGCGCGCACTTCGGCTTCAATCCGCGCCACCATGGGCTCGAACAAAGGTGCGGTCTCCTCGATCAATT
>DLVK01000035.1:0-2578 GCA_003444235.1 Rhodospirillaceae bacterium | reverse complement strand
CGTGATAGAGGGTGCCCTCATTTTCGAATTTGGCATTTACGTCGATCACCATGCGTCCGCCATGACCGCCGGACGTACCGTAGTGGTGACGTTTGCGAATGCATTCGAGCAACGCGGCACGGCTCAATTCCGGCATTAGAAAACATGTCAATCCGCCGATCGCGCCAAACATGGATGCGCCGGGATAGCTCGCACCGGGCCGCCCCTTATGGCCGTCCGAATTGGCGACGATGCCGCTGCGATACCCCATCTCGAACGAATCCTGCACCAGCCACTCGAAGGTGCCCCAGGAAGAATGAACCTCCATCGATTTTTCGAAACGCCCATCATGGGCAAGCTTCACATCCGCATACCGCCCACCGCAATGCGCGTAGGTAAGCACATCGAACTCGTTATTGTCGGCAAAGGCCTCGAACAACTCGGCGGCGGTATCGCAATCGGTATCGATATCACTCTGGTCTTCGATTAGCGCATGGGAAGACCGGCGTATCTGGCGGCCTTCTTCAGGAAAAAAAACGTTTCGATCGCCCCCAAGAGCCGTATTGCCGGACCATTCGTAACCGGGGAGAACGACGAACTCGCCATCCACATTGAACTCCGCGAAGAGATCGTTGAGTTCATCCCAATAAGGCGTCGTCATCTGAAAGTCATTGCCTTGGTGCGACGTCGCATCGACAAAAGCCTTGTCGCGGGCGTAGGCGAAATATTGCCGCGCGCTGTTGGTACCGATGGTTTCTTCGGATTGGCCATGTAGATCGCCCCAATAATGCAGCAGCTCCGCTTCCTCGACGATACGAAGCGGGTTGCTTTGGGCAACCACCTCGCCATTGTCATCCACCAATTCGACGACCGTTTCACCTGCTTTCGCGACGCTCAACCCTTCGATAATGACCGCGTCTTCACCCGGCACGAAGGTCACGCTATCGGGCAAACCATCGACCGGTGCACGCGCTCTCAACGCGAAAGTGGCATCGCATTTGTCGGACGGATTACCCCAATTATCCTCGCCCTTCAGTTTGAGGGAAAAACTCTCGCCAACACGCCGTAAGGTCGGCAACACGGCGACATAGTCGGTCGGCGGACCGGCCACAATGTCGATAACCGGCTGTTCGGGCATGGGCTGGTAAATAAAGGTGGCGATGGGATCGACCAACGTGTGAAATTCGAAAGTATCCTCGAGGAACGTTTGAACCCGGATACCCGGCGACCCCTCGGTCGTATCGCCGAAGGTCACTGTGATCGTATCTCCCTCGCTCAGATACCCGTTCACCACTTTGATGTAGAGGCAACGGTCCCACGGCCGCACATTTCCTTTAGGATCATAGCGATATTCCAGCACCGCTTTGTTGCTGGCCTCGATCGTCGTGTAGTTGGCCTTATCGGGCTCGTCGAATTGCGGCCGTGATTGGTCGGAAGCAAACCGAAAACAAATTCGCATCGACCCGGAATCGTCTACACCGAACTTGCCGGCCGTATAGACAAGCTTGAAGGTCTGAAAAGAACCTGCCTCAAATTCGCCGTCAGGAGTCAGCGATACGCTGCCCAAATCTTCCGGCTTGATTGGCGGCTTGATCGGAATGCTAACCAGTCCACCTAACGCTTGTTCGCTCATAAAATTTCCCTTCAGGTTCTAAAACAGCGAGCGCAGCATCGACTTTCGATCATCGTCGCTATAGACACCACGTTCCTTACGCGCGAGCCGCTTTTTTTCCAGCTCGGTACGATAAATATCGTTATGGGGCGCGGAAATCATATCCGATTCGATGATCTGCGCCTCTAGACGCGTCGGCAACGTTTCCGGCGACCCACTCACCGGGTAGTCGTACTGCTGCAGCAAATCCCCGATAACGCTTTCCAGTACTTGCGCATCTGTGCCCTTGAGGCGGGTCTTATACATCTCGCAATAATCGGTACTGATCGGCGCGCCGGTCGCTTTATGATTTCCGATCGCCGCCCATTTCTTGGTGCTCGGCGTCTCGTTATGCCGGAGCATGGTCTCGTCGAAATCTTCGCCAAGAAAGTCGCAGAGATTTTTCAATTCCGTTCCCGGATCGGCGCAGAGCGATTCATATTTGATGGTAAAGGCATCCCCTGCGTCGAGCTTGGCGAGATCCGTCGTAATACCTGAAACATAATGTTTCCAGAAATGCACACCCATCAGCACAGAACATGGTCGAATCGACTGCGATTGGCTGATGTCTATGGCCATGTCACGACCGTCGCGGATGATGTGAACAAACTGGGCATCGGGGAAATCGGATTTGATTTCCTCAATCCAGTAGCCGTTGCGGGGCGACTTCTCCCCCCACCGGACTTTGCCTTTGGCAGCGGCATCTTTTTCGTGAAGATAGGCGTAGGCTTCCTTGAAGGACGGCTCGGCACATTTCTCGACCACCTCATCCACGGTGAAGTCCACCATCCATTCTTTGATGGTGGGCATATCGATCATATCGTGGGCCAGCTCGCGAAAATTCGTCTCGTCCGACAAATCGCCATAGCTATAGAGGAACGGATAGACAAATTCGTAAATCCAAGCGGGCGACGGGACGGCAATATTCGGGTGCGCATCCAAAATCAA
>DLVK01000180.1:0-2510 GCA_003444235.1 Rhodospirillaceae bacterium | reverse complement strand
AAGAATTGGTCCGGATTCATTGTGCGACGATAAACGCGTGCCGCTATTGACTGAACTATCGCTATGCCGCGGGTCGGCATAATGGTATGACCGAAGAAAAACTGGCGGAGGTCGCGAACGCGGACCATCCCGTATTCACCCCACGCGAACGTGCGGCGATGCGCTTCGCCGGCGTGATGTCGCGAAATGAAATCGACAAAGGTGCGGCCATTTTCGATGAGATGCGTGAGTTTTTCGATGACGCGCAGATCGTCGAAATTGGCTTCGCCATCGCGACCCTGCATGGCATGAATATCTTCAACAATATGTTCGACGTCGAACCAGAGGATCATGTCATGGACAGCATGACCGGTATGCCCGCCGATGAAGCCGCGGAGTAAGGAGGCAACGATGCCAAAGGCCCTCACCGAAGAAGCCATCGAAGGACTGCAGCGCGACGGATTTCATTTTCCGATTCCGGCCGTCTCGGAGAGCGAAGCCACGAGCTATCGCCAACAGCTTGAGGCGTTTGAAGCGGCGAACGGAGGGGAATTGAAGGGCGCACACCGCTTCAAGACCCATCTGCTTTTCAAATGGCTCGCTGACCTCGTCCGCGCACCGAATATCCTGGACCCGGTCGAAGACTTAATCGGACCGAATATCCTATGCTGGACAACGCATTGGTTTATCAAAGAAGCGAACAGTCCAAGCTATGTCTCCTGGCATCAGGATAACAACTACTGGGGTCTCGACACCAAGAAACTAGTGAGCGTCTGGATCGCCTTGTCGCCGGCAAGATTGGCGAGCGGCTGCATGCGCATGCTTCCGGGCAGCCATCTGGAGCCGGTAATGCCACATGTCGACACTCGTGCCGAGCATAACATGCTGACCCGCGGCCAGACGATCATGGATATCGACGAGAGCCGCGCCGTCGACATTGAATTGAAGACGGGTGAGGCCGCCCTGTTCGACTATTCGATTGCGCATGCATCGCCACCCAACCAAACCGACGACCGCCGGATCGCCATCGTGCTCCGCTACATTCCGCCCGAGACGAAGCAGCTCCTGGCAGACTGGGACAGCGCGGCGCTGGTGCGCGGAGAGGATCGATATGGCAACTTCGAGCACGAGCCGGAACCCGCGCAGGATATGGACCCGGTTGCTGTCGCCTTTCATCGCAAGGCCGAAGAAATGCAGCGCCAGGTGTATTTCAAGGATACGGAATGGCAGAACGAACGAGTATCCGCCGAGGGCGTTGAATCACCCTATTGATGGCGCGGCGGCCCATATCATTAATGAGACGTTCCGTCGAACGGAACCGTTTTCCAAAGTTAATGTCAGGACCGTTTCGCCATCAACATTATCCGTATAATTCTCGCCAGTCGCCGATTTCCTCGCAGCTGGCATCGGTCTAGAATTTTGGTTCAACCTGATCCTGACTATTTTCTTCTTTGTTCCGGGTATAATTCACGCTTTGTGGCTCGTCGTGGAGAACTCTAGCGAGAGCGGCGGCGGCTGATACCGCCGTCTCGGACTCTTCCTGCATCAGGACACTCGTCCGAAATCCGAACTGGCATAGATTCCGAATAACCGCGCCAGCTTTTTGATAACAGGGATTAGAGGCATGAAGGTCGACGACTGCATCAATTTGGACGATCTTCGGAAGATTGCGAAAAAGCGCGTGCCGAAGATCATCTATGACTTCATCGAAGGTGGCTCGGAAGACGAAGCCGGGCTCGCCCGAAACGAAAACGCGTTTCGCAAGCGTGCTCTGGTCCCGCGCTACATGGTCGATATTTCAGCCATCAATCAGGAGACGGAGCTGTTCGGCCGCACCTATTCCAGTGCCTATGGCATCGCGCCTACCGGCGGCATCTCAAATTATCGCCACGGCGGCGACCTGATGCTGGCACGGGCGGCGCGCGATGCGAACATCCCCTTCATCATGTCCGGCGCAGCCACTGCGAAGATGGAAGACCTGGCGCGTGAGGCTCCGGATCATGGCTGGTACCAGCTTTACACCGCCAAGGACCGCTCAATCTCGGAAGACCAAGTGAAACGTGCAGCGGATCTAGGGTTCCAGACCCTCGTGATCACCGTCGACGTACCCGCGAGCGGCAACCGGGAGCGCAACAAGCGCAATGGTTTCGGCCGGCCGCTCCGGCTTTCCTGGGAATGCAAGTTCGACGCGCTGCGCCGTCCATTATGGCTGAAAGACTACATGACCCACGGCCTTGCGATGCTTTCAAACTGGGAGAAATACGCCCCTCCAGGGTCCGGTGCGCACGACATCGGTGAATTCGTCGCGGACCAGTTTCCGGGACCGCTCACTTGGAAGGACATCGAGCATTTCCGCAAGCTTTGGTCCGGGAATCTCGTCCTCAAAGGGGTCATGCGGGTCGATGATGCCATGCGTGCAGCGGATGTCGGTGTCGACGGATTAATGATCTCCAATCATGGCGCTCGGCAACTAGACCGGGCACCGTCTCCACTGGATGTCTTGCCCGCCATCGACGCTGCGGTCGGAGACC
>DLVK01000108.1:3132-4587 GCA_003444235.1 Rhodospirillaceae bacterium | reverse complement strand
TGCGATCGATCTTCTCCGCACGAATCTTCGTCATTTTGTGGTGGTTTTCCGGATCGTAGGAGATATGCCCGCTCTCGTACGCCTTCTCGATGCCACCGATACGATGTTCCAGCTCCGGCGTTCCGGGCTTGGCCCAAGCTCGGGCCAGGGTCTCGTCATTCCGGAGAAACGGATGGAAACCTTCAGCTTCCGTATGGAACTCAATCGGGAACGGCTCATAGTCCGACATGTCCGGAATGCGCCAGGGCTCGGCCGCATTCGTAAGATATCCATCGGTAAGCAAAATCACCGGCGTCATATATTTTGTCGCCAGCCGCACTGCCTCCAAGCCGCATTCGAAGCAATCGCCGGGCGACCGCGAGGCAACGACCGCAAGCGGGCTATCCGCGTTGCGTCCATAAACCGACTGAAACAAATCGGACTGTTCGGTCTTGGTCGGCATGCCGGTAGATGGGCCCGCACGTTGCGCGTTGACCACCACCAGCGGCAGCTCCGTTGAAATCGCCAGGCCAATCGCTTCGCCTTTCAAGGCAACACCGGGACCCGAACTAGAAGTGATGCCAATTGCGCCGGCATAGGATGCGCCGATGGCCGAACAGGCCGCCGCAATTTCATCCTCGGCTTGGAAGGTCACCACGTCATATTCTTTGAGCCGTGCCAACGCATGTAACAGCGTCGAAGCCGGTGTGATCGGATAGGAGCAAAACACCATCGGTGCGCCCGCTAGCTGACAACCTGCCAGCAAACCCCAGGCAGTCGCTTGGGTACCGGTGATGTTACGGTAAAGGCCGGGCGCCAAATCCGCCGGCGGTACCACATAGGTGCCGATGTCCGTCGGCATTTCCGCAGTCTCGGCGAAGGCATGGCCCGCATTCAACGCAGCTATATTGGCCTCGGCAATCTCGGGTCTGCTTTTGAACTTGGCGGTCAGCCAATCCACGGTCGGTTTACGGTCGCGATCGTAGAGCCAATAGACCAACCCCAAAGTCCAGAAATTCTTGCACCGAAGGCCTTCCTTGCTGGTCAGCCCGAGCTCCTTGACCGCGGCCACGGTTTGTTTGGAAATATCGATCGTAAGCGCCCGGAATTGATCGAGCGTATCATCCTCGAGCGGATTTTCTTCGAAACCTGCCTTGGCCAGATTGCGTTTATTGAAGGTTCCGGAATCGGCGATGATCAGACTGCCAGCGGGCATTTGATCCATATTCACCTTTAGCGCCGCAGGGTTGAATGCGACCAGAACATCCGGCACGTCGCCGGCTGTATTAATGCTTCTCGCGCCAAAATTGATCTGAAACGCCGACACACCGAAGGTGGTCCCAGCCGGCGCGCGAATTTCCGCCGGGAAATCGGGAAATGTAGCAAGGTCGTTGCCGGCGAGCGCGGTGGTTTCGGTAAATTGACCACCGGTTATCTGCACGCCGTCGCCGGAATCGCCGGCGAATCGGATGACGG
>DLVK01000108.1:0-2819 GCA_003444235.1 Rhodospirillaceae bacterium | reverse complement strand
AATCGGATGACGACAGAGTCGATCCGTTCCCGAGCCGATTCCTTGGGTATCGCTGCGCTAACCGCTGCCATAAAACCCATTCCTCTCGCCAGAGGCCCGGTTGACGATGTCTAAATCCACCGCCGCAAATTTGTCTCACAGAAACCGGTTGATTTCCGAATCACGCTCGCCCACGCAATGGGCGATATAGCATTGATTTATAACGGTTTCCCGAGTTAGTCGGTTTCAGGGCCTCACACTCTTCAAGGGCGCCACAAGGCTGCCGCTCCCTCATAAAAACTGATCCGGCTCTAGAGCCAGGACCAGCGCGCCAAAATGATACTTTGCGCCGTCAATGTCCAGCCCAAAATACGGCCTAATCCAGTATCTCCAGCATCTCCTCGATGCGGGTAAATTTGCGCCTCGGCGCGCCAGGTTTGGCGTTGGATTTTTCGGCATCATCGATTTTTTGCCAATCTTCGTAGGATATCCAACGCACACCCTTTTCCCGCAATAATGCTTCGAAGGCCTTGCGACCGGGTTTGGTACTTTCGGTAATATCTTCGAGTATTTGCTTGGCGGCTGTGTCGCCGTCATGCTTGTTCGTCCCGATGACGCCAACCGGCCCTCGCTTAATCCATCCCACCGCATAAACGCCGGGTGCGACACGGCCGTCTTCATTAACTGCTACTCCGCCGCGCTCATCGAAATCCACTCCATCGAAGATTTCTCCGCGATAACCGATGGCGGAAATGACGGCGCCACAGGGTACGTTGACGAATTTACCCGTACCGACCGCCCGGCCTTCTCTGACTTCGGTTTTTTCCAATTTCACCGCCACCACCTTGTCGTCGCCCAGCACTTCGACCGGATTCGAATAGAACGAAAAATGCAGCCGTTTGTCTTTGCCTTCCGGCTGCGCATCGACGAAAGATTGCAAGCTTTCGAGATTCTTTTTGCGAACGCGGAGATCGCGCGCATCCATCTCCTCGACGATTTCTTCCGGCAATTGCGCCGGATCGACCACGGGCGCGCAATCTTCCAGTTCACCCATTTCACGCAATTCAACATTCGTGAATTTGGCTTCTACGGGCCCGCGACGGCCGCACATGTAAATGTCTTTGATCGGCGACGCATGAATAGCGTCGGCAGCATGATCGGCCAGGTCCGTTTCCGCCATTTCGCCCGGTGTCTTTGCAAGCACCCGTGCACAATCGATCGCAACATTGCCATTACCGACTATGACGACACCTTCGGTGTCCAAGTCAGGATCGAGATCGGTGAAATCGGGGTGTCCGTTGTACCAGCCGACAAAAGCCGCAGCGCCGAACACGCCTTTCTTGTCATCACCGGGAACACCCAAAGGCCGGTCGAGCGCCGAGCCAATGGCAATCACCACCGCATCGTAACGCTCGGTAATCTCCGTAAACGTGACATCGCGCCCCACCTCGACATTGCCATAGTAATTGACTTTCTGGTCGAGCGCCGAACGTTCATAGGCACGCGCTACATTTTTGGTTTTGGCATGGTCAGGGGCAACGCCGCCGCGGATCAGCCCGTACGGGCTGGGCAGACGCTCTATTACGTCGATCTGACAATCGGCACCCGCCTTGAGCAAGGCACCAATAGTGTAAAAGGCGCTCGGGCCTGACCCGATCACCGCGACAGTTAAAGGCATTTAGAAAACTCTCCCTCAGCGTTTTCTAAAGCTGCAACACAAGCCTAATGCAACGTCGCGCGTACGCCAAGTCGCAAAAATGAACGGATATCAGTGCTTAGCGGAGACGTGTCGCATCCAGTCCTTCGGCCCGCACTCCTTCGAGCCGACCCAGGATCGCCAAAGCCCGACTTGACCGTTCGACACCGCCAATGTCGCTGCCGCCCAGTTGCCGTGCCAAACGGTCTTGGAAATCGGCAACCAGATTGCGAGACGCGCGCGGTTGATCGCCGAAACGGCCGGCGCCGCTAGCTAGCCCGTCATTCAGGATTTCATGATCGCGAAACGAAATCGCTCCACCTTCATGCAAAACGTCGAACAACGCGCGTGCGTCCGTCGACGTAATCCGATGGGGATCGAACCGGCTGGCAGCAAAGCGAAATACCGCTTCGTCGCTAATCTCGATCCGATCGCGATTGGACTCTATGGTTGCTGGTTTGGATGTTGAGCGTAACTTTTCTGGTTGCTCCGGCTGAGGCGGTAAAACTTCCGGTTGGACCACCTTCTTGTTTCCGCTGACGACCTGTTTGAAAGCTGCCGCCAGTTTTTCAATTCTCATTGTCTTCGTTCGATCCCCCTAAACCTGACCTATTCCCTGGCGAAGGTGACGCAGATTCCGTGCCAAAGACGAATGCCGGAGACTCAAAGGCTTGGCGAAGAGGCGCTCTCGAAAAGGCAGGAAGAATCTTCATTCGGTCGGCAAGAAAATCCTAAATCCGACTGGCTAATAGCCATGCGCGCTTATAAAATGTAGGGATCATGAACGATCAGGTTTCCGATCACGCACACTCGGATACTCCTGCCAGCCAGGGCACTGGCTATCTGATCTGGCGGGTGGTCAATCTCTGGCAAAAAACACAAAAAGAGACCCTGGCGCAGTTTGATCTGACGCCGGTGCAATTCCTGTTGCTGTCGGGATTGGCCGAGTTGTCACCGGACGACGCGGCTATCAAACAATCGACACTGGCCCAGCATTGCCGGACCGATGCAATGATGACCTCTCAAGTCATCAGGTCGCTGGAAAAACGCGGCCTCGTCAGGCGGACGCGCCACCGACAAGACCGCCGAGCCGTCTCCATTGTCCTAACCGAAGAAGGAGGGAGTGCGGTGAACGATGCCGAAC
>DLVK01000485.1:963-5698 GCA_003444235.1 Rhodospirillaceae bacterium | reverse complement strand
TCGCCAACACCCAGCGGAAGTCCCGGTAGACGCACGGTTCCGACACCCTCACCGGCTCGAAAGGTCACCCCTGCACTATCCGATTCACGTACCGTCGATACGACTAAAGCCCCATGGGTCACATCCGGGTCGTCGCCCGCATCCTTGACGATACCCGCTTTGGCATAGCCATCGCCCTTGCCTTCAAACGCGAGAGGGAATGCAGGCGCATCTCCTTTCGGCAGTGTGATAGAAACCGGATCCGGGAAATCTCCGGTCAGAAACGCGGTGTATGCGGCTTTGGTTGCCGCCAATGCACAGGCACCGGTGGTCCAGCCCCGTTTCAGCTTATTGCGGTCGATCTTGTCCGTCCGGCTCATGGAAAATTTCTACACTCGCATCGTCATCGAGGCTAGGCGATCCAAACCGAGAAGGCTAGGTTAGCGTGATGGGAGATTTACCTTTTGACATGCCCGAGTTCGAGGCGGGCTCGGTCTGGCTAGCAGGCGCCGGCCCTGGCGATCCCGGGCTTTTGAGCTTGATCGCCTGGCACGGCTTAACCAAGGCGGACGTAGTCGTCTATGACGCCCTTGTCGGAGACGACATACTTAAGGGCGCCCGCGCCGAAGCAGAACTCCTATATGCGGGGAAACGCGGTGGCAAGCCTTCACCAAAACAAGATGACATCTCGAAGCGCTTGATTGAATTGGCGCGCGACGGCAAACGCGTGTTGCGCTTGAAAGGTGGCGATCCATTTGTATTCGGACGGGGTGGCGAGGAAGCGCAAGCCTTAGTCGCCGCGAAGGTGCCTTTTCGTATCGTCCCCGGAATTTCCGCGAGCGTTGGCGGGCTTGCCTATGCCGGCATTCCCCTAACCCACCGTGATACTAATAGCGTCGTATCCTTCCTTACCGGTCATGACGCCCAGGGTGTCACCCCAACCTCGCTCAATTGGGACGCTATCGCCAATGGCTCACAAGTGTTGGTGCTCTACATGGCTCTACGGAATCTGGCAGACATCAGCGAACGGCTGCAGGCAGCAGGCCGTTCCCCTGACGAGCCGGTTGCCTTGGTCAGCCGGGCAACGTTTCCCGATCAAAAGGTCGTTGTCACCACCCTTGCTAAATCGGCTGAGGAAGTGGATCAGGTTAAAACACCGGTCCTCGTCGTCATCGGCGAAACCGTGCGATTTCGTGACGAACTCGACTGGCTCGGCATTGATTAGAAAATTCCCGATCGCTAAATGCTGCGCGTCCTGCCGCCATCAACGTTAATGGCAGTGCCGGTAATCCGGGCCGCCCGCGACGAAGCCAAAAAAACCGCGAGATCAGCCACATCTTCCTTTCTGATCACGCATCCCATCGGCACCTCTTTGCAGATGATCGCTTCCGCGCCCGCCTCGTCCACCTCATGAATCCGCATGGTCCGCTCTATCAGCTCGTCCCAGCGATCGGTATCTGTCGAGCCCGGGCAAATGGCGTTTACCGTAATCCCTTTGGGGCCAAACAAATTCGCCAGTGCCTTGGTCGCACTGTTGGTTCCCATATTGATCGGACCCGACATGGTCGAGTGCAGGGACGGTTCGCGTCCCCGCGTGCCCGAAAGGTTTATCACGCGCCCCTGATCGGACTTTTCCAAATACGGCAAACATTCCCGTGCCATGCGCATCAGGCCAATCGGTTTGATGATGAAGTTTTCTTCCAGAATATCCTCAGGAATATCCATCAGGCCGCCGCGGAAAAATCCAGCAGCGTTGTTGACCAAAATATCGAGCCCGCCAATCACCTCCACCGCCTCTTCCACCGCTGGCTTGATCCGGTCGCGTTGCAACAGATCGAGTTGAACGATTGGCGCCTTGACGCCGAATTGTTCGGCAATCTCAGCCGAAAGACCTTCGCAATCGGCCGGCTTGCGGCTTAGCAAAGCCACGTCAACACCTTCCTCCGCAAGCCCGAGCGCAATCGCCGCGCCGATACCGCGCGAAGCTCCGGTCACGATGGCTTTGCGCCCCTTCAGGTTCAGTTCCATCTCATCAGCCTTCGTTAAAGTTGTGACTGCAAAAAGGGCATTTGCGTCAGTCGAACATCCCGATCGCCTGCCAATAGAGATATTGCAGCGGCGTCAAAACAATGATGGCGGCCAAGGTCGTCAAAAACATGGTTTTGACCGCATCGCTTACTTTCACGCCTCCGACGATGATCGCCACCGCGGCCGGCGGCGCGGCATAAGGTAGAAGGACCAACGACTGACCGGTCATTTCGGCCATCAGCACCGTCAAAAGCGGCATACCTGTCGCCTCGGCCAAGGTTTCGGCCAATGGTACGGTCAGCGCCGGTGCGCCGGGCGCCGTCATACCCAGCGATGCGACCATGCCGAGCCCTAGAATGGAGGCAAAATTGACCGCGTCGCGGCCTTTCACCGGCTCGAGCAGTTCGATCACGTAACCGGCGAGCCATTTATCGAGGCCCGATCCTGCCATGATCGCACCGATACTCAGTATCCCGGCAATATAGAAGACCGGCCCAAAATCGATTTTCGATTTGAACGCATCTTTCGACAGCATGCCCGACCAAGGCAAAAGCAAGATTACGGCCGCCGCCAACCCGACCCAGGCCGGTGATACCCCGTGCAGGAAATCCGTTGTCCAGAAACCAAGTGTCACCGCGAGCAGCCATGCCAACCGACGGCCGCTCGCGTCCAACGGCTTGGGCGTCGCTTCATGGCGCACGGTCGCGGCATGAGATCGGAACAACAAATACAAGACCGTACCGCTGACGATCCCCCGGAGCAGACCCATGACCGGGAAATGAATAGCAAAATGCTCCGCATAAGTGGGAGCAATGCCGTATACGGTTTCGATCGCACCGATATGTACGACAACCGGCAAATTGGCTGGCAACAGACTCCAACTCGGGAAAAAGCTGCCAACACCGACAGCCATCGCGATGCCATTGGCGCCGCGGCTACCTTGCTCGAAGCCCATCCGTTCGGCCAATGCCAATGCAATGGGCATCAACACCAATATGCGCGGGATCGTACCCGGCATGACCACCGCTAGCGCGAAACTCAGTATCATCAAGGCCGAGATAATGCCGCCATAGCCGAGCTTGATACGTCGCAACACCGCGTCCGCCATCCGCTTGTCGAGGCCGGATTCAGATATCGCGGCCCCGATGACCAAGCCCCCAAAGATCAACCAGGTACCACCGGATGCGAAGCCCGAAAAAGCGGTTGCCGGAGGTGATACCGCTAGCAATACCGCACCCAGCATCAAAATAAGCGCGGTGACGTGTTCCGGGAGTTTGTGCGTGCTCCAAAAAGCAATCGCCGTTAGTAGAAGGGCGCCTGCGTGATAGCGCACCGGATCGACGCCGATAGAATAGGGCCATACCAACAACGCGCCCGCAGCACCCAAAGCGATGGCAACGATAATTGTCCCAGGATCTTTAAAGAGAGCGGTCACAGGGTTTCGCTAACCGTCTTCGAGTTTAACACCGGTTTCCGCCTCCCAAAGGCGCACCACCTCGGACTGGTCGGGATCGAAACCGAACCTGTCGCGAGCTTCCTCCCAAAGCCGCAGTGTCTCCTTTGCCATGGGAGCATAGGCACCAAGTGCCTCCGCACTGTCGACCGCGATGGAAACGTCCTTCGCAATCAATCCGACCGGCATCCCGGTCGCATATTTGCCATTCAAGATATGGCCTTCGATCTTTTTTTCGATTGGATTGTTGCGGCCCGTGCATGCGTTCTTGAGCGCAGCCAATGCGGTATCCGCATCAAGTCCGAACTTCATCGCAACTGTCATCGCTTCGATACCGGCAATCAATGCGGCCGCGTTCACATAGTTGTTGAGCGCCTTCATGGTATGGGCGCCCCCCAGAATTCCGCAATCGTTGATCTCATCCCCCATTGCCTCCAATAACGGGCGGGCGCGATCTTTGTCCGTATCGTCACCACCAACCATAATCAGGAGCGAGCCGTCTTCGGCGAACACCACACCGCCCGCGACCGGTGCATCCAACGTCCGAATGCCCCTTGCTTGAAGCGCTTCCCCGAGTGCAACAGTATCTTCCGGGCTCGACGTACTCATATCGATAACCAAGGAACCTTCCGACATTCCGTCCGCGACACCCGAGGTGCCACTCTCTCCCAAAATAACCGAACGGACGATCTTGCTTGTCGGCAACATGGTGATCACCGCATCGACCGCCCCCCCGAGCGCTACCGGATCGCTTTCCGAATGACACCCATGGGCCGTAACGAAGGCATCGACCACCTCTTGGCGGGTATCCATAACGGTTATGTCAAAGCCCGCAGCCACCAGATGACGCGCCATGGGATTTCCCATATTGCCAATGCCGACGAAGCCGACTTTTTTGATTTCGGCCATGTGCCCTCCCCTTACTGTAGGCTGAAACTTCTTAGAAAACCGGCGTGCCCTTGATCGAAGTTCTGATGAGTTTACGCCGCTGCGGTAACTTGTAATCGCCGATCGCCATGTGATGGGCGTTGGCGTTATCCCACATCAGCACATCGCCAACCTGCCATTTGTGGCGATAGAGGTTTTCCGGCCGGATCACATGGTCGTGGAGTTGCTGCAAGACAGGTGCCGATTCTTCTTCGGTCATTCCTTCGATACAAAACGTGTTGACCTTGTTCGCGTAGATGGCCTTACGACCGGAACTGGGGTGAGTGCGAAAGATAGGCTGCCATATATCCGGCGTTTTGGCTTTCTGTTCTTCGGTCATCGGCGGGG